>RFSD01000070.1 GCA_009924165.1 Chitinophagia bacterium
GGTTTGATGCTCCATCCCTGAATTTGGTACTTCTGCAATGCCAATTTTTTCTTTATACCAAGGGTATTCTCCAAAATATTTTTCTAAAATCTTGGTATCTCTTTTTTTAGTTTCAATTAATTTTTTTGCATGCATCGTATCTTCTTCCAATACATAAAATTCAATTGGAACTATATTCCCATTGATGGTGGTATAAGTATCTTTTGCCACTTTATATTTACCTATATTAAAAACAACACAATAGTTGCTAATGGTATAATTTGTCTTCCAGTAATAAGTGGCTTTATTATTTTTAATGCTTGTTTTTTGCAATAATCCAGGACCAGCAACTACTAAACCTTTTGGTACGGTAATGCGCATATCAACGCCTTCGTTGGGTTCGTCACTTGGATGATCCTTACAAGGAAAATACATCCTTCCCCCTTCTTTTTGTATATTAATCGACACCCAATCGTTGCCAAGGCTGTCTTTTGACCATGTAAATCCTCCTAGCCAAGGTGGCTTAACTGCCACTGGGGGTGCACCACCGTAATGAATATCCACTAATTGATTACCAACTTTAAAGCCTGTAGCTGAAGTAATAAATATTTTATCATCCTTTTGTTCAAAATCAACTGCCTTTTTATTGACCAATACTTTTGACACTTTTAATAAGTGCACTAAATCCAATAAAATCGTATCTGATTGTTTAGATAAATTTAAGCTTACAATCGTGTTTCCTTGAATGGTTCTTTGTGCAATATCCACATCCAGGTTAATATCATAATGTCTTATATCCATTATGGATTGTAGTGGTTTTAGCTTCCCACCCGACGACAAATAACTCACATCTAAATTGTTTTGTCCAATTAAGGCACCTGAAATAAAGACGCAAATCAAGACGATTGTATTTTTCATAGCTATAATGTTATTTTTAAATTTAATTCATTTAAAGCAACTCGCAAATTCTAGCTATATTTAAATCTAGATTCTTAAGGTCATTCAAGATAACAGCAATGAAAAAATACACTTTCATAACGGCACTCTTCATAGGCTTTTGCGGCATTTTAAATGCTCAAAACGCCTCGACAAAGCTAGTCTTACTAGGAACAGGTACGCCCTTCGCAGATCCTAATAAATCTGGACCATCCTTGGCAATTGTTGTCAACAATACTTCTTATATCGTGGACTGTGGGCCCGGTGTGGTGAGAAGGGCGGCGGAAGCAAGTAAACTTGGTTTCCCTTCATTGGAAGCTTCACAATTAAAAACATTATTCATTACACATTTACATTCCGATCATACAATAGGCTTGGCGGATATTATTTTAACGCCTGCTGTTTTAGATCGCAATGCACCAATCAGTATTTATGGGCCAGTAGGTTCAAAAAAGATGACTGATGATTTAATGAGTGCTTATAAGGAAGATATATCCATTAGAATTAATGGATTAGAAAAAGGAGATGCCATTGCTTATCAAGTGTATACAAATGAAATCAAGCAAGGGCAGATTTATAAAGATAGCAATTTAACAGTGACTGCATTTAATGTGCAACATGGTCAATGGGACAATGCATTTGGATTTGTGTTTCAAACAAAGGATAAAAAAATAGTGATTTCTGGTGATTGCACATACAGTGAAAACCTAATTAAATATGCAAAGGATTGTGATATTTTAGTGCATGAAGTGTATTCTTATACCGGCTTAAAAAAACGAACACAAAGATGGCAGGATTATCATTCCACATTTCATACATCTACCTACCAATTGGCTGATATTGCCAATCAAGTAAAGCCAAAATTACTCATTCTAAATCATCAATTGACTTTTGGAACCAGCTTGCAAAGCTTATTGGATGAGCTACAATCAAAGTATGCTGGACCCGTTGTAAATGGGGCGGATTTAGATGTATTTTAGAACATTTTTTTTCCAATAAAATCCTTAATTTGAGCACAAACAGCTTTAATTTTTTAAACAATCAATTATGTCTATTTTATCTAATTACAGTGATGGCTTTTTTAATGTGAGTGCAGCGCATGGATTTCTTCCAGTAAAAGCGCCGATGGTGAAGTTACCAAGTGAATACGCCGATTTACAAGCTGTGTTGGATAAGATGCCTGTTGTGTTAAATGAAAACGAGTTTGGCTATTTAAATACAGAGGATGGGATTGTTGCGCCTACTTTAGCAATTAAAAATCATTTAGAAGCGATCGAAAAAGAGGAAGATATTTTTGTATTACAAGCCTTATTTAGATCTTACAGTTTTTTAGCATCAGCCTATTTATTAGAACCTTCTTTCCAACAATTTAGAAAAGATGGCAAATATGGAAAAGCAAGAAATTTTTTACCTGCAAATATTGCACAGCCTTTTTGTAAAGTTGCTGATAAATTAAATGTGTTTGCATGGTTAGATTATCATTATGCATACTCCTTAGGTAATTATCAAAAATTAGACGAAGCTGGCGATTTAAATTGGGAAAATATTACCATGTGCAATCGTTTTTCTGGACAACCCGATGAGGTTGGTTTTATTATGCTGCACGTTGATATCAACAGATTTTCGGCCAATTTAGTTGGTACTGTCATGCAGACCATCCAAGCATTAGATGGCGGTGCAAAATCGGTTGGTGATTTGCTAGAAAAAAATTGGTCCACAATGAAGCAAATGAATGAGCGAAGAAAAGAGATGTGGAAGGCTTCAAGATGGCAACGATACAATGATTTCAGAATCTTTATTATGGGTGTTAAAGGCAATACCGAATTATTTGGAGATGGTGTGGTATATGAAAATGTATGGGATGAACCAAAAGCATTTAGAGGACAAACTGGTGCACAGGATGATATTATTCCTATGCAAGATATTTTTTCTGGGGTGATCTTTTATTATCCAGAAAATGAACTTACAAAATATTTACTAGACCTTAGATTATACCGCCCAACTTGCGTGCAAGACTTTTTCAAAGACCTTGAAAATTCAATGAAGACATTACATCCAAAAGGCTTGATGGGTAAATTAGTTGAAAATAAAGACGTCACTGGTCTTTGTTATTTATTAGGCATTTTAGAAGAAATTTACCATTTCAGAAATGGACATTGGCAGTTTGTTCAAAAATACATCATGGCCAATACAAAATATGCGATGGCTACAGGAGGCACTCCAATTACATCTTGGATTCCAAATCAAATTTTATCAGTAATCCGTCAGATGGAAGATGTAGTAACTGCGATCAATGAAATTGGTAAATCGGATCAAAGAGAAGCTAATACTATTTTCGAGCATAATATGAAATTGTTGCCTACTAAAAAAGGATTGATCAATGGACAACTAGAATTAATTCATAAGAACGACTTTTCTGCTGAAGCAGTATTTGCTTTGAATCAAAAGTTCGGTTATGATGATACAAAGTAATTTTATTACTTTTCAAATTCAATAAAGTGCTCTGATGCATATTCGTCGTCACCTGGTTTTATTCTTTTAACAAAAAAACGTGCACGCTTTCCAAGTTTAACCGAAGTGTATTTTTCTTTAATATCATTCGGGTCATTTAATGGCTGTAAGGAAGGGTACCATAAAATATATCCTGGTTTCTGAAAAACCAATTCAGGCTTTGACCAATCTTGGCTATTGTTTCCAGCACCTAAGTCCTTATGCTTATTAAAGGAGATATAGATTTTATCTCCTTGCCATGATTTTCCTTCTACTTTGCCCATCATCATCACCCAACAATCCAAATAGGTATTCCAACTAACTGATGGTCCCCAATGAAATCCACCTGTTGGTGATGAAGCGCCACCGCCTCCTTCATTGATTGGAATTTGCAATGATCGAACCGGCACTCCATAACTATCATAAGCAGTAGAGAAAGATTTGCCATCCCATCTTTTAGCTTTTCCAACTGGATGATCTAAATCTTTCAAAGCGATACGTGCGATACTTATACATTGACCACTCCACTCTTTTTGTACTTTATATGTTTTTTCATCATACACACCAGGATAACCATACTCTCCATAAAATAAATACAAATAGTCACCACTAGCAACTGCAGACGGGTCGCCAACACCGCCTGCAAAAGTATTTGAAGTATTAAATGGTTTTCGAATCATCCTTGGATCATAATCTTCAATAAAAATGCCTCTGTTATCCCAGCTCTTACCACCATCTACCGACTTCATCACTCCAATTCTGCATACAGCTGCAGGACTTTCAGGACCAGTTAAACCCTGCGGCCAATTTATATTTTTGTAACCTTCTTTGCTAATATAATCGTATGGTAAAGTGCTAGGATAATTTTCGTTATGATAAATTCCATACAATGTTTTACCACTCATATCTTTTGAATCTTGGTAAACAGTTTCAAACCATACAGCACCGTGCAATCCCTTCTGCCCAATAGGTACATTGTTTGGCATGATAGGGTAAAAAAATTTACTAGCAGGATTTTTAAAAACAACTTCTGCATTTTCTCCATCTGAATACTTTAAATCTCTTGCATAACCCCATAATGGGTCTTCGCCATATTTGCCAGGGAAGATTCTAAATGTATCGCCAATCCATACTTCTGCCATATTACAATCTACAAATGAATTGAATGTAATCTTTGGTGCAGGGATTAATTTAAACTTTGGCGTTGTATCTGCATTTTGACTTGTATTTAACTTAAATGGAGATAAAAGTTCTATAAGGAAGGTGAACCATGAAAATAAAATTAAAAATTGCATTTTATTTCAATTTATTGTTAATCTATTCGTTGATATAAATTTAAGTAAAATAGTAAAATCCACAAAGACTAGTTTAAGCGCTAGAATAGGCGAATCTTATGCCTACTTTGGTGTAGTTGAACCATTTTTATAGTATAATTTTTATATCCTATATAACCAACATATATTTGTATGACTAATTTACAGCTATGCTAGATGCAATCATTCCATTAATTTCCTTGATTTCTTTAGAAGTTATTTTAGGAATAGACAATGTCATTTTCATTTCTATTCTTTCCGATAAATTACCGGACAACCAAAGAAATAAATTAAGGTATTGGGGATTAGGTTTAGCCATGTTCATGCGCCTAATTTTGTTAACCTTGATTTCTTGGATTTTAAAGTTAGATCAAGAATTATTTACCTTATTAGATATTCATTTTTCTGGCAAAGGATTGATCTTAATTGCAGGTGGCCTTTTTTTAATTTATAAAAGTACTGTCGAAATTTACCATAAAACCGAATTAGCAAATAATAGCGATCAGCCAGTAGTTCCAAAAACCAGCAGCTTTAAAAGACTTTTATTAGAGATTATTTTATTGGATTTAGTTTTTTCAATCGATTCTATCATTACTGCTATTGGAATGGCACAAGAGCTCTGGATCATGTACACTTCTGTCATTGTGGCTGTTGCGATTATGATTTTTGCATCACAGCCCATTAGCTTTTTTATCAAAAAACACCCATCATTTAAGATATTGGCTTTAAGTTTTTTAATGATGATTGGTATTTCTTTGATTGCAGAAGGCTTTCATTTTGCAATACCAAAAGGGTATATTTATTTTTCAATGGCATTTGCTTTTATTGTTGATATTATACAAATGAAGACGGTAAAGTAAGCTTATGCAATCTCCCGTATTTTTAATCACACCACCATTTACTCAATTAAATACGCCCTATCCTGCAACGGCTTATATCAAAGGATTTTTAAACACCAAGGGCATCCCAGGTGTACAAGCAGATCTAGGTATCGAAGTCACTTTGGCCCTTTTTAATAAAGAAGGCTTAACAAAATTATTTCAAGCTATTCGATCTAAAAAATGCGAACTGAATCCAAACTGTCAACGTATACTAGCGCTAGAAAATAACTATATCAATACGATCGATCAGGTTATTTTATTCTTACAAGGCAAGCTAGATACCATTGCACATTTAATCTGTTCTAGAACTTTCTTGCCCGAAGCGGATGCGTTTGATCAAATGGATGATTTAGATTGGGCATTTGGAGCAATGGGTAAGCAAGATAAAGCAAAGCATATTGCAACCATGTATTTAGAGGATCTTGGTAATTTGATCAAAGAGACAATCGATCCTTATTTTGGATTCAGCCGTTATGCCGAAAGTCTTGGTCGCTCTGCCAATTCATTTGACGAATTATATGCAGCAATCAATGCGCCACAAAGTTATATAGACAATATTTTATTAGACATCTTCGAAAAATATATACAAAAAGTCCAACCCAAATTAGTTTGTATATCGGTGCCTTTTCCTGGTAATTTGTATACCTCATTAAGATGCGGGCAGTGGATCAAGCAACATCATCCCTCCATCAAAGTGGCTATGGGTGGGGGCTTTGCAAATACAGAGCTTCGTTCTTTGTCTGACCCTAGGGTCTTTGAATTTTATGATTTTATTACATTGGATGACGGAGAAGCGCCTATCGAAATATTAATTGATCATATTGATGGTAAAAAAGAAGTAAATGACTTAAAGCGTTGCTTCACCTTATTGAATGGTGTGGTCACTTATATCAATGAGTCAATTTATCCAGACTATAAGCAACATCAATTAGGCACCCCAGACTATGAAGGTTTATGGTTGGATCAATATATTTCGGTAATTGAATTGGTGAATCCAATGCATAGTTTATGGAGCGATGGAAGATGGAATAAGTTAACCATGGCGCACGGATGCTATTGGGGCAAATGTACTTTTTGTGATATCTCTTTGGACTATATTAAAACCTATGAGCCAGCTACGGCTAGTTTATTGGCAGACAGGATGGAATTAATGATTGCTCAAACTGGCCAAAACGGTTTTCATTTTGTGGACGAAGCTGCACCACCTGCATTGATGAAAGCTTTAGCAATCGAAATCATCAAGCGAAAACTAGTGGTAAGTTGGTGGGCCAATGTGCGTTTTGAAAAAAGCTTTACAAGGGATCTATGTCTTTTATTAAAGGCTTCGGGATGTATTGCAGTGAGTGGAGGATTAGAAGTGGCATCCGACAGATTACTTGAACTCATTCAGAAAGGCATTACGGTGGCACAAGTAGCAAAAGTGAGTCAACATTTTAATGATGCTGGTATCATGGTGCATGCTTATTTGATGTATGGTTTTCCTACTCAAACTGTACAAGAAACGGTGGACTCCTTAGAGATGGTACGTCAATTATTTGAAACAGGTGTTTTAAAATCTGCATTTTGGCATTTATTTACCATGACGGCACATAGCCCTGTGGGATTAGCGCCTGAAAAATATAAAGTCAAAAAAGTATCCAATGCAGTTGGAACTTTTGCAAACAATGATATTGCTCATATTGATACGACTGGTGCCAATCACGAAATTTTTGGATATGGTTTAAAAAAAGCCATCCTAAATTATATGCATGGTACTTGTTATGAATTCCCATTACAAAAATGGTTTGAATTTAAAATTCCAAAAACAAGTATTGCACCTAATTACATCCAAACACAGTTGAATGGGGTAGAAGTAAGCCCTTCAAATTATAAAGCAATTTGGATTGGTTTAATGCCTACAGCAACAATCGTTCAACGTTCCAAGAAGGGCAGTAAGTGGGAAGAAATGAATCTATGTTTTGAAACCAATCCAAATACGATATTAATTCATGTAGCACCACAAAAAGGAACCTGGTTGATTCAGTTATTAGAAAAGATCAAAGTGGATACGTCTTTGGGTATGCAATTGGCAGATATCAAAGCAGATTATTTGGCAGCAGGTTTGGAAGACTTTGATTTGTTTTGGGATAATAAACCAATCAACACTTTGCACAAAGCAGGACTGTTAAGAATTTAATTTTCTATTTTATAAACTACATAAAGATGCACGTCGAATGGGTAAGAGATTTATGCTTAAGCTTTGACGATGTCGAAGAGTGTCAGCCATTTGGTCCTGAAAATTTAGTGTATAAAGGATTTGTGTTTTTCGGATTAATTTCAGTGAAAGGCGAGCCATATGTGATTGAGTACAA
>RFSD01000008.1 GCA_009924165.1 Chitinophagia bacterium
TCAAACTCTTTGTGCATATTCGCCACAATCCCAATATATTTTTGCAATTTTGCTCAAATTACAACCCTCCATGAGCAAAAAAGTAGCCATTATAGGTGCCGGTCCAGCAGGATTAACTGCTGCTTATTTATTAGGTAAAGCGGCACAAGATGTCACTGTATTTGAGAAAGATCCAACTTATGTAGGAGGAATCTCTAGAACTGAATCTTATAAAGGATATCATTTTGATATTGGCGGTCACCGATTTTTTTCAAAATCAAAAGAAGTAGAAGATTTTTGGACAGAGATTTTATCGGATGAATTATTAGAGCGTCCAAGAAGCTCAAGAATATTTTACAACAAAAAGTTTTTCTCTTATCCACTAGCAGCATTTGAAGCCTTATTAAAATTAGGCATCTTTGAAAGCTTTTTATGTGTGATGAGTTATTTGAAAGCAAAATTATTTCCAATCAAAGATCCTCAAAATTTTGAAGATTGGGTGACCAATCAATTTGGAAAACGTTTATTCAATATCTTCTTTAAAACATATACCGAAAAAGTATGGGGGATACCTTGTAAAGAAATTTCTGCAGATTGGGCAGCACAACGTATCAAAGGATTGTCTTTGAGCAGTGCAGTATGGAATGCATTATTTAAACCATCTGGTAAAAGAAGCAAAGGAGATGTAATTAAAACCTTAATTGATTCTTTCCGCTACCCAAAACGTGGCCCAGGTATGATGTGGGAGGAATGTGTGGTAAAGAGTAAAGCGTTGGGTGTAAAAATTGAAATGAATACAGGGGTTAACAAGATTGAAAAAACTGGGGATACATGGAATGTGTATACTAGTAATGGAACTGTATTAGAAGGATTTGATTATGTTTTATCCTCTGCACCAATGCGTGAATTGATTCCTGCAGTGGCGCCTGCATTTAGTGCGCCTGTATTACATGCAGCTAGTCAATTAAAATATAGAGACTTCTTAACCGTGGTTTTAATTTGTAAAGACCAAGACGCGTTTAGCGATAACTGGATTTACATTCACGAGCCAAATGTGAAAGTAGGTCGTATTCAAAACTTTAAATCTTGGAGTCCATTCATGGTACCAGATCCAGAAATGGCTTGTTATGGTTTAGAGTATTTCTGTTTTGAAGGCGATGGTTTATGGACCAGCAGCAATGAGGAATTAATTGCATTGGGCACAAAAGAAATTGATCAAATTGGTTTAACCAAACCTTCTGCAGTGGTAGATGGATATGTAGTAAGACAACCTAAAGCTTATCCTGTATATGACCATGAATACAAGGACCATTTAAATTTAATTCGCGAAGCATTAAAGGAATATAAAGGATTGTATTTAGTGGGTCGTAATGGTATGCATAAATACAATAATCAAGACCATAGCATGATGACTGCAATGTTAGCTGCTAAGAATATTATAGCTGGGAAAGAATTATTTGATCTATGGGATGTGAATGAAGACGCAGAATACCACGAGGGTGGAGATAGAGGCGCAGCTTCAGGCATTGTTGGTCGAGCGGTGCCAGAGAAAATCACCAATTAAAATGTATAAAAAATAAAGGCCCCAATTTGGGGCCTTTATTTTTTATGAAGTCGTTTGATTGATTATTCAAAAAGGTAATCATATTCTTTGACCAATCTCAAAGTTATACGAATATGTAAGATGCCTACTGCTCCTATCACAAAAAGGAAATAAGCTGCAACATGCAAAGTCTTTAGTATAAATTGGCTATTCATTTCAGGAGGTAAGCCAGATTGTTGTGCTAAAAATTCATCAATAAATTTGATCAAAATGACATCGCTTGAAAGCAAGATGCTCACTGCATTCAAAAAGATCAAACAAAACATCAACAAGCTCACATAAGCATTGACTTTAATCCAATCTTTTAATTTAGTTGTTTGAGTTTGCTCCCTTTCTATCCCTAATTTTAAAAACTTAAAACTAGTGAAACTATAAATCACAATACATGCCATTGCAAATACTAGGATCATGGCACTTGGATTGGCTAATGCAGATATCAATAAAATGCTATCCATGAAACCAAAAAACAAGGCTATTGGAATCAATATATAAGACAATACAAGGTATAATTTCGAAGGTTGTTGCATGGGGCTACTTTAAATTGAGTTTGATATGCAATTCTTCAAATTGTTTGTCATCGATACTGCTTGGTGCATCTAGCATTACATCACGTCCGCTATTGTTTTTAGGGAAAGCAATAAAATCTCTAATACTTTCACTGCCACCTAATAAAGCACAAAGTCGATCAAATCCAAATGCGATACCACCATGTGGAGGTGCACCATATTCAAATGCACCTAATAAGAAGCCAAATTTATGCTGGGCTTCTTCTGGTGACATGCCTAATGCGGCAAACATTTTCTCTTGTAAAGCTCTTTGAAAAATACGAATAGATCCTCCGCCAATTTCATTACCATTTAATACCATATCATATGCGTTGGCTTTAATACCTGCATAAGGATGTTCTAAATATTTAGCAGCGTCTTTAATTTCGGGTGCATTGTTGATCATGATATCAATATGATCTGGCTTTGGAGAAGTGAACGGATGGTGTCTTGCGACCCAACGGTTACCTTCTTCGTCATATTCAAATAATGGGAAATCCATGACCCACAATAATTTAAATTCATCTTCTTTTCTAAAGCCCAATTGCTTTCCTAATGCAAGTCTTAATTCACTAATGGCTTTACGCGTTCTTTCCTCCGCACCTGCAAGGATTAAAATTAAATCTCCTGCTTTTGCGCCAGTTGCTGCAGCGATGGCTTTCAATTTAGCCTCTGAATAGAATTTATCTACACTACTCTTAAAACTTCCATCGGCATTGCATTTGATGAATACCATACCTTTCATGCCTATCTGAGGACGCTTCACCCACTCCGTTAAATCATCAGTTTGTTTACGTGTAAACTCGCTACAGCCTGGTGCAGCAATGGCCACCACTGTTTCTGCTTCGTCAAATACTTTAAAATCAACGCCATTGATCAATGCTGCTTGATCTGCTTTATCAGAAAATACATGCGCCGGCTTTTTTAAATTACAAACCTCCATGCCAAAACGAATATCTGGTTTGTCATTTCCATAACGCCACATTGCATCTTCCCAAGTCATGCGTTGAACTGGTTCGGTATAATCTATATTTTTAACGTCTTTAAATATACTCTTAATCAAACCTTCGAACATATTTAAAATATCTTCTTGTTCTACAAAACTCATCTCACAGTCAATCTGTGTAAATTCTGGTTGACGATCGGCTCTTAAATCCTCATCTCTAAAACACTTTACAATTTGGTAGTAACGATCATATCCACTCACCATCAATAATTGCTTAAAAGTTTGTGGAGACTGGGGTAGGGCATAAAATTCACCTGGATTCATTCGACTTGGCACCACAAAATCACGCGCACCCTCTGGGGTAGACTTGATTAAAAATGGTGTTTCAATATCCATGAATCCTTTATCATGTAAATAGTTTCTTGTAGCACGGTTCACATGATACCTTAATTCAATATTCTTTTTAACTGCGTTTCTTCTTAAATCCAAGAAACGGTATTTCATTCTTATATCATCTCCGCCATCCGTGTCATCTTGAATAGTGAATGGAGGAACAATCGACGCGTTTAAAATGTTAAATTCAGTCACCTCGATTTCAATTTCACCTGTTGGGATATTGGCATTTTTGCTTGAACGTTCAATCACTTTTCCTTTTGCTTGTAAAACAAACTCACGACCAAGTGGTTGGGCATCCAATTGTGCTTGCAAAGCTTCGCCCAATAAAAGTTGTGTAATTCCATAACGATCTCTCAAGTCCACAAAAGTGATGGCCCCGAATTTACGAATGGTCTGTACCCAGCCCGCAAGGGTAACTTCCTGGTTGACAAATTGACTATTTAACTGACCACAATGGTGCGTACGATACATAGATGACTATTATAATGAATGGTCTGCAAATATAGCCCAAATCCTATAAATTACCGATCTTTGAACCATGAGCGAAACAAGTATATCCAAGCAGTCGAGGCGCGCTATTTTATCAGGTTATTTCTTTTATACTGGTATTTGTTTTGCTAGTTGGGCAAGTAGAATCCCCGACATTAAGTTGGCGCTAGGATTGAGTGACGCGCAGTTTGGGGGGATGCTCTTGTTCCTGCCATTAGGTTCTTTCATTGGCATTCCTATTTCTGGAAGCTTAACGGCCAGACATGGAAGTAATATCATGCTTAAAATAGCATGTATTCTTTATCCATTATGCTTGGTCAATATTGGATGGGCTGCAAATACAACTGTATTCCATTTAGGACTAGCCCTTTTTATTTTTGGCATGATTGGAAATTTATTCAACGTGTCCGTGAACACACAGGCTGTTGAATTGGCTAAATTATTTGAGAAAAGTATCATCTCTACTTTTCATGGCTTTTGGAGTTTAGCCGGATTTGTAGGCGGATTGATAGGAAGCTTTTTTATTGCACAGTCTTTAACACCCATCATGCAATTTATAGTGATCCTTGTTGTTGGTTATGTCTTTCTTTTTGCAACACAGCAACATCTTTTACATAGCGCTTCCAACAAACAGTCACTCAAAAAAATGTGGACCAAACCAACACCATTGATGTTTCAATTTGGATTAATTGCACTGAGTAATATGATTTGTGAAGGGATGATGTTTGATTGGAGTGGGGTCTTTTTTCAATCAGTTGTGAAGGTGACCGAAAGTCAAAGAACTATTGGCTATATAAGTTTCATGGGCTGTATGACTACGGGTAGGATGTTTGCAGATGCACTGATTAATTATTGGGGCCCAAGAAAACAATTAATGCTAAGTGGATTATTGGTTACACTAGGATTGGTCATTGCTATTGTTTATCCAACAATCATTACTAGTACAATTGGATTTATGTTGGTTGGATTTGGCGTATCCTCTGTAATCCCAACGATATATGGTAGTGTAGGTAGATCAGCAGAACCAGGTCAAGCAAGTATTGCATTGGCTTCCGTATCCTCTATTGGTTTTTTTGGCTTTTTAATTGGTCCACCAATTGTTGGATTCTTGTCTGGCGCACTTGGTTTAAGATGGGCGTTTTTAACCATCTCCATTTTAGGATTAGTGACTTTTGTTCAATCCTATCGATTAAAAAAATACCTATAAAGTTTTTAAATCTTCTTGGTGTCTTGGTTTATACCAGATATAATAATAGCCAAGAATGAACATTCCAATCAAAAATGGGATCATCGCTAAATGTTTCACAGTGAGTCCATATCCAATTGATAGATAATCTACTTTAAAAAATTCGGTGCACATCCAAAAGGAGTTCGCAGAAATCCAAACAGTGATAGCAAGGTTATGACAAAGTTCTGAAACAATATTTCTTGTTCTCCAAGCAATGACAATTGAAATAATGATAGTAGGAATAATCATTGAAATACCCAGCCATGCAAATCCCATACACCAGCCGATATCTTTAAAAATCCAAAAAACAATATGGAGGTTTTCCATCTTACGATATTGAATAGGAATATTGTAATAGGCTTGTTGTTCTTGGTTCATTTTTTAGCTGGGATAAATGGTAAAAAAATATTGCTTCTTCTAAAGATAAAAATTTAAAATAGTTTTTAATTCCTACAGGCTTATTTTTTCAAAATTTGTTCAAATCTTTCCAAACTAGCCTCCGGATGAATGGGTGAACCCTGCTCACAATGCGCAATCAATTGATGTGCAAAATAGGGTGCAAGTGAACAGCCTTTAGTGCCCATCCCATTGCAGATGCCAATGGCGGGATAGCTAGGATGTAAGCCCACAAAAGGTCTTCGCTCTTGATTAGCTGGTCGAATGCCTGCAATATGATCCACCACATTGAATGGAATTTTTAATAATTGTCTGAGCGCTGTTTCCATCTTATTTCTAAAATCCATACTTGGGTTAGCATCCTTAAATTCCCATTCATAATTAGAGCCCACCCAGAATAGTTGATCCTTCCAAGGCACAATGGTCATATTATTTTTGTAGATGGCTTGATTTGGCAAGTCTTTGATTTCTACAATCAATGCTTCTCCTTTATTGGGTGCAAATGGCAGCATTTTAAAATACGGATTTTCCATGCTTGCTATGCCGTCACAAAATAGTATTTGGTTGGCTTGTATTTCATTCCAGCTAACACCTTCATTGGTAATTTGTAAATCTGCTATATCAAATTTAGCATCTATATATTGCGTATTGTTGATTAATTGTTGACGCCATCCTGTTATCATTAAATTTAAATCGATCCAAATCGTTTGATTGATTTGTCCTGTTCCAAAAGGGGTATACATGCATGCTTCAAAATCGGAGGCATTATTTTTTTGCAAATACACATTCTCGTGTTCGTAACGGTATTCAAAACTTTCTTGCATTTGTAATGAAGGATGAATTAATACCACAGATGCTTCTTTAACAATGTTTGCATTTAATTGAGCACCTAAATCTGTATAGGCTTTTAATGCAAATGGTAAAAAAGTATCAATCATCCATGTTTGTACAATGCGTCTTCCTGTCACTGGATTAATCACCCCACTTGCCACTTGTGATGCTGCAGCAGTATGGCTATCATTCACCACCATGCAAGTTTTACCAGCTTTTAATGCATAATAACTTAACCAAGTGCCAACTAGACCTTGTCCAATGATTAAGTAGTCTACTTTTTTATGCGCTTTTGCTTGATCCAATATTATTGCTTAATATAAGTGGGAATATCAATGTGGATGCTATCAGTTATGCTGTCAACTTTTGCAACTAATTCAATGCTAAATTTTCCTTTATAATCATTGGGCACTGTAAAAGGAAATTCGGTTTCAAAAATTTCATTAGAGATAGTAGTGAAATATTGAAAAGGGAAAAAATTCAGGAACCATCCATCCACCGATTTTTTTGTCTCGAAATTGAACAATGCAAATTGAATATGTCCGGTTTGTTCTTTCGTCAATTGATGCTTCACCTGCACTTTTAACTTGATAGATTCCCCTAAATACATTTTGGATGGGGTAGTCAAATGAATGCTCAATGGTTTTTGTTGTGCATTGGATAGCTTAGCAAAAAAAATGCAACAAAATAAAATACAGAATACAAAGCGCGAATTCATTTTGAGGTTCATCTTCATGTTTCAAAAATACAATAAAAAATCCCTTAGCATGGGTATACTAAGGGATTCCTTTATTTCGACAAATTTGTTGATCGCTTATTTCTTTAAAGCTGCAGCCATTGTCTTTCCAATATCAGCTGGACTTGCACAAACGTGGATACCACATGCAGCCATGATCTTCATCTTTGCTTCAGCTGTGTCATCTGCTCCACCAATGATGGCACCAGCATGACCCATACGGCGACCCGGAGGCGCTGTTTGACCTGCGATGAATCCTACCACTGGTTTTTTCATATTATCCTTAATCCAATTAGCAGCGTCTGCTTCCATACTTCCACCAATTTCGCCAATCATGATGATACCTTCAGTAGCAGGATCGTTCATTAATAATTCAACCGCTTCTTTAGTAGTTGTTCCAATGATTGGATCTCCACCAATACCAATGGCAGTTGTGATACCTAATCCAGCTTTCACAACTTGATCAGCTGCTTCGTATGTTAATGTACCGCTCTTTGACACGATACCAATTGTTCCTTTTTTAAATATAAAGCCAGGCATGATACCTACTTTAGCTTCTTCTGCAGTAATCACACCAGGACAGTTTGGTCCAATTAATCTTGTGTGCTTTCCAGCTAAGAAATTTTTTGCTTTCACCATATCTTGAACCGGAATACCTTCTGTAATACAAACGACTAATGCAATGCCCGCATCTGCAGCTTCCATGATTGCATCAGCAGCAAAAGCTGGAGGTACAAAGATGATGCTCACATCTGCACCAGTTGCTTTAACAGCGTCAGCTACTGTGTTAAAAACTGGACGGTCTAAATGGGTTGTACCACCTTTACCTGGGGTTACACCTCCAACCACTTGTGTTCCATATTCCATCATTTGAGTGGCATGGAAACTACCTTCTGTTCCTGTAAAACCTTGTACGATGATCTTAGATTGCTTATTTACTAGTACTGACATAGTCTCTATTTATTATTTGTGGCGCAAAAATAGGCTAAACCAGCTTTTTTTGCAGTTATTTTTCAACAAAAATTTGATGTTTTTTTCTAAATGGCTTGCAAGTACTACTTTTGCGCTTCACATAGTCATTTTAATAAAACATACTTATGGCAACAACATCAGACATCACAAGAGGAATGATTCTAAAATTGGACAATAGTTTATATACTGTAGTTGAATTTGGAGAAAATAAAACAGCTCGTGCAGCAGCTAAAATCTGGGCTAAGTTAAAAGGCGTAGACAATAAACGCTCTATTGAAAAGACATGGAATAGCGGTGAAACCGTTTATCCAGTGCGTGTTGAGAAAAAAACATTCCAGTTTTTATACAAGGATGATAGCGGTTACAACTTAATGAACAATGAAACATTCGAACAAATTGTAATGGCAGAAGAGATGATCGATGCCCCTCAATACTTAATTGAAGGTGCCGAAGTTTTTGTATTTATGAATACAGAGACCGAATTACCGATTGGCGCAGAATTACCAGAAAAATTAGATGTCTTGATCACTTATTGTGAGAATGGCGTAAAAGGTGATACTGCAACCCGTGCTTTAAAAGCTGCTACCTTAGAATCAGGAGCGACTGTGATGGTGCCTTTGTTTGTAAACGAGGGGGAAAAGATCAAGATCAACACCAAAAATGGTGAGTACGTAGAACGCGTAAAGTAGATTTTTTAGCCTATTATCAAAAAGTAGGCCTTATATAAATTCCTTAAAAAAGGGCCGTTTTTAATAAAAAATGGCCCTTTTTTTGTGATTTTTAGCAAAAAAAAGCCCACTTTTGTCCAAATTAACCAAATATGGACTTAAAACAAATTCACGATTTAATTAAGGTAGTTAACAAAAGCAATATTGGAGAAATAAGCATCGAAGATAAAGATGGTAAAGTAACCATTAAGCAAAAAGAAGATAAAATCACAGTCACTTCTGCTCCTGCTCAAACAGTGTTCGCTTCAGCACCTGCTGCTGCATCTGCCGCCGCACCAGTTGCTTCTACTCCAGCTGCGCCTGCTGCTGCCCCAGCTGCCGACAATTTAATTACTATTAAGAGTCCAATGATTGGTACCTTCTACAGAAGAGCTTCACCTGATAAGCCATTATTGGTAGAAGAGGGTACTGAAGTAAGCGCTGGAAAAGTGGTTTGTATCATTGAGGCAATGAAATTGTTCAATGAGATTGAATCAGAAGTAAAAGGAACGATTGTGAAAATTTTGGTTGAAGATGCTAGCCCAGTAGAGTTTGATCAACCATTGTTTTTAGTACAACCTGCCTAAGGGTTTACAAAAGACCTCCCATTCTGTTTAACTTAAATTTAAAAGATGTTTAAAAAAATATTGATTGCCAACCGAGGCGAGATAGCTCTGCGTATTATTAGAACCTGTAGAGAGATGGGTATCAAAACGGTTGCAGTTTACTCGACAGCGGATAAAGATAGTTTGCATGTAAAATTTGCTGACGAAGCTGTTTGTATTGGTGGTCCAAAGAGTGCAGAATCTTATTTGAATATCCCTCATATCATGGCGGCTTGTGAAATCACAAATGCAGATGCAGTGCATCCTGGTTATGGTTTCCTAGCTGAGAATGCCAAGTTTGCGCAAATCTGTGCAGACCACGGCATTAAATTTATTGGCCCAACCCCAGACATGATCAATAAAATGGGGGATAAGATCACTGCAAAAGAAACGATGATCAAAGCGGGTGTGCCTGTTGTACCAGGGGGAGAAGGTTTATTAGAAAGTATTGATGCTGCAAAGAAATTAGCAAAAGAAATAGTGTATCCAGTGATCATCAAAGCAACTGCTGGTGGTGGTGGAAAAGGAATGCGTGTCGTTTGGAATGAGTCTGAGATAGAAAAAGCATTCAACGATGCCAAGATGGAAGCTGCTGCAAGTTTCAAGAATGATGGTTTGTATATGGAGAAATTTGTAGAAGAACCAAGACATATTGAAATACAAGTAGCAGGTGACCAATTTGGTAATGTATGTCATTTGAGTGAGCGTGATTGTTCAATTCAAAGAAGACATCAAAAATTAGTAGAGGAATCTCCTTCTCCATTTATGACACCAGAATTGCGTCAAAGAATGGGAGAAGCGGCGATCAAAGCAGCAGCTGCAATTAATTATGAAAGTGTGGGTACCATCGAATTTTTAGTGGATAAGCATCGTAATTTCTACTTCATGGAAATGAATACACGTATTCAAGTTGAACATTGCGTCACAGAGGAAGTAGTGAGTTATGATTTAATCAAAGAGCAAATTAAAATCGCTGCTGGCGAAAAAATATCTGGAAAGAATTACGAACCACAATTGCATGCGATTGAATGTCGTATCAACGCCGAAGATCCATACAATGATTTTAGACCTTCTCCAGGAAAAATCACTGTATTGCATACACCAGGCGGACATGGTGTTCGTGTAGATAGCCATGTATATGCAGGTTATGTGATTCCTCCTTATTATGATTCAATGATTGGTAAATTAATCACGGTGGCACAGACACGTGAGGAAGCCATCAATACCATGTATCGTGCATTGAGTGAATATGTAATTGAAGGTGTGAAAACAACCATTCCATTCCACCTGCAATTAATGCAGAACGAAGATTTTAGAAAAGGAAACTTTACAACTAAGTTCTTGGAAACATTTACTATGAAGTAACCTTATTTTTTTTGATATTAAAAAGGCTCCGATAAATCGGAGCCTTTTTGTTTGGGGGGTCACCTTTGGGGATCATCCTTGATATTTACTTTCTCAATTATCTCAAGAACAACAATTCTCTATATTTTGGTAAGGTCCATAATTCATCGTCCACCAATTCTTCTAATTTGTCTACGTGGTAACGAATTTTATCAAAGTATTTAGCTTTCACATTAGACTCATATGCAATTGCTTTAGCTCTTGTGTCTTCAATGTTATTCGCTACTTTTCTTGCTTCTACCATTTCGTTTACATTATCATACACTTGTTGAATATGTGTGCTTACTTCTTTTAACAAAGTCATTTGCCCTTTGTATAAATTTTCAGGTAATGCAGCTTCACGTAATAAGCTTACATTTTTAAGCAATACATTTTGATATTTGATAGAAGCAGGTATGATATGGTTGGTTGCTAGATCGCCCATCAATCGTGCTTCAATCTGTACTTTCTTTATGTACTTCTCTAGTTCAATTTCATGTCTCGCTTCTAATTCACCATGTGTATAGATGCAATTGTCTTTGAACAATTGCTTTGATTTATCTGACACCATTGCATCCAATGCTACAGGTGTTGTCTTGAAATTAGACAAGCCTCTTTTTTCTGCTTCTTTATGCCATGCTTCGCTGTAACCATCACCTTCAAATAAAATCTTCTTACTTGATACAATGTATTTTTGAATCACTTGCATGATTGCAATTTCTTTTTTCTCACCTTTTGCAATTAACGCATCAACTTCTGCAGCAAATTTTGTTAAAGTATCAGCCACAATGGTATTCAATACCGTCATTGGATGTCCACAATTTGCTGTAGATCCTACCGCACGGAATTCAAACTTGTTACCAGTAAATGCAAAAGGAGAAGTTCTGTTTCTGTCGGTGTTATCGATCATCAATTCAGGGATACTTCTGTGCAAATCTAATTTAAGGATTGCTTCGTCTTGTTCGTCAAACTTATCACCAACGCGCGTCTCTACATCGTTCAATACTTTGGTTAAATAATCTCCAATGAATACAGAAATAATTGCTGGAGGTGCTTCGTTCGCGCCTAAACGGAAATCGTTGGATGCAGATGCGATAGATGCTCTTAAGATATCTGCATAATCATGCACTGCTTTAATGGTGTTTACAAAGAAAGTCAAGAACATTAAATTGGTCTTTGGTGTTTTACCTGGTGCCAATAAATTAATGCCAGTATCTGTTGCCAAACTCCAGTTATTGTGCTTACCGCTACCATTGATGCCTGCAAATGGTTTCTCATGTAACAACACGACTAAACGGTGTCTTTTTGCAACTCGTGTCATTACATCCATCAATAGGATATTATGGTCCACTGCAATATTCACTTCTTCAAATATTGGCGCACACTCAAACTGAGCTGGTGCCACTTCATTGTGTCTTGTTCTTAATGGAATGCCTAATTTATATGATTCATTTTCAAAATCACGCATGAAGGCGTACACTCTTTCTGGAATCGATCCAAAATAATGGTCTTCTAATTGTTGGCCTTTTGCAGGTGTGAAACCAAAAACGGTTCTTCCGCATTGTAATAAATCTGGTCTTGCATTCACCAAGGCTTCGTCAATCACAAAATATTCTTGCTCCCATCCTAATGTAGGGATGACTTTATTTACGTTCTTGTCAAAATAATTACAAACAGTTACAGAAGCTTTGTTCACTGCATCCACTGCTTTCATCAATGGCGCCTTGTAGTCTAATGATTCACCAGTGTAAGCAATGAAAATGGTAGGGATACATAATGTTTTTCCGTTGCCAATTTCGATGATGAATGGGGGAGAAGATGGATCCCATGCAGTATAACCTCTTGCTTCAAATGTGGCTCTTAATCCACCATTCGGGAATGAAGAGGCATCTGGTTCTTGTTGTATTAAAGTAGCGCCATCAAATTCTTCGATAGCTGTGCCATCTCCTTTTAAAGTAAAGAAGGAGTCATGCTTTTCTGCTGTCGCACCTGTTAAAGGTTGGAACCAGTGTGTAAAGTGTGTTACTCCTTTTGTTTCTGCCCAAGCACGCATTCCTGATGCAATTTGACCCGCCACAGTACGATCAATTTTTTTACCACCCTTAATACTAGTAATTAAACTTTTGTAAGCCTCGTCACTTAGGTATTCTCTAGCTGTTTTAGTAGTGAATACACTTTCTCCAAATACGCCAGTGATTTTAGCACTCTTGATATCTGGTGATTCAGGTTTAAAATGACTAACATGATTGACTGCGTCGGTTCTTAATGACATATATTATTAATTTAAAATATAAATAATTAGACCAAAGATACCCTCTTTATTTAAATATTTTGGTCAATAACTTATAAAAAATAACAAAATGTGCATAAAATATAAATATTAATAATATTATTTATATGATAAAATACTACAAACTATTGATAATCATATGTATCCATTTTTTAACTACTAACAACCATGCTTTTGAATGTTGGTAAATCCATGGTGGGTTAAGTCTGTCCTTTTGTACCTTCGCCAAATCAATTCAAGCATAAGCCATCATCATGGAAATTACAGTCAAAACAGCCCAACAACTAAGACTTACAGAACAAGAGTTTGAACTTATCAAAGAAAAACTAGGACGTACCCCAAATTTCACAGAATTATGTGCTTTTAGTGGCATGTGGTCTGAGCATTGTAGTTATAAAAATTCAATAAAGTGGTTAAAAACTTTACCACGTGATGGCGGAAGAATGTTGGTGGCTGCTGGGGAAGAAAATGCGGGCTTAATGGATATTGGTAATGATTACGGTGTCGTATTCAAAATAGAATCACATAATCACCCTAGTGCATTGGAGCCTTTTCAAGGTGCTGCCACTGGGGTTGGTGGAATTCAAAGAGATATTTTTACGATGGGCGCGCGTCCTATTGCTTCATTGAATAGTTTACGTTTTGGAAAATTAGAAGATAAAAAAACACAACGCTTATTAGCAGGTGTGGTACATGGTATTGGACATTATGGAAATTGTTTTGGTGTGCCAACAGTTGGAGGTGAATTATATTTTGAAGCATGTTATCATACCAATCCTCTAGTGAATGCTATGAGTGTGGGTATTGTGAAAGCAGGAAAAACAGTAAGTGCGATTGCATTAGGAAAAGGCAATCCTGTTTTCTTTGTTGGTAGTGCCACAGGAAAAGATGGTATTGGTGGCGCAAGTTTTGCCTCTGCAGAAATTACTGCGGATAGCGTAGAAGAATTACCAGCAGTGCAAGTGGGTGATCCTTTCCAAGAGAAAAAATTATTAGAAGCTTGTTTAGAAGTGATAGAAACAGGAGGCGTAGTGGGTATGCAAGATATGGGTGCTGCAGGTATTATTTGCTCCACTGCAGAGATGAGTGCAAAAGGACAAGTAGGTATGCGCATTGATTTAGATAAAGTTCCGACGCGTCAACAAAACATGAAGGCTTG
The DNA here is from genome assembly GCA_009924165.1 of Chitinophagia bacterium. Lineage (GTDB taxonomy): Bacteria > Bacteroidota > Bacteroidia > Chitinophagales > Chitinophagaceae > Sediminibacterium. The sequence continues at coordinate 14,266 of RFSD01000008.1, forward strand.
GGAATTATTATTAAGTGAGAGCCAAGAAAGAATGTTGATGGTGGTGGAGAAAGGAAAAGAAGCACAAGTTTTAGCGGTGTTTGAAAAATGGGATTTATCTTGTTCAAATATTGGTGAAGTAACGGATGATGGTTTATTGAATTTTTATATGCATGGAGAACTCGAAGCATCTTTACCAGCTTATGAATTAGTATTAGGTGGTGGTGCTCCTCAATACACACGTGAATACTCAGCACCTGCATACTTAACCAAAGTGAATGCATTTGATATCAATTCCGTGGCTGATACTTCGAATTTACAAGCGTCTGTAAAGCAATTAGTGCAAATTCCAAATATTGCATCTAAGCGTTGGATATATACACAATATGATAGCATGGTAGGTGCTGCAAATACTTCGACCAATGCACCAAGTGATGCATCTGTAGTGATTGCTAAAGGCACAGGCAAGGCATTAGCGATGACTGTAGATTGCAATAGTAAATATGTTTACGCAAATCCAGAAGTTGGTGCGATGATAGCAGTAGCTGAAGCTGCAAGAAATATTGTTTGTTCTGGTGGTGAGCCAATAGGTGTGACCAACTGTTTAAACTTTGGTAATCCTTATGATCCTGAAGTGTATTATCAGTTTGTAAAATCGGTTGAAGGTATGGGTGCAGCTTGTAGAAAATTCAATACGCCTGTAACTGGGGGTAACGTGAGCTTCTACAATCAAAACCCCGATGGTCCTGTTTTCCCTACACCAACAATTGGTATGGTGGGTATTGTAGAAGATATGAAAAACAGAATGACCTTAGATTTCAAAAACAATGGTGATACGATTGTTTTATTAGGAAAACAAAGAAACGATATCGGCTCTTCTGAGTATTTAAATAAATTAAAAGGTGTTGCGTATTCTCAGGCACCTCATTTTGATTTAGAAGAAGAATTTGCATTACAACAGTTAGTGGCTTCGTTAATTAAAGACCATACAATTTTAAGTGCGCATGATATTAGCGAGGGTGGATTAATTATTACATTATTAGAGTCTGCATTTTATAACAACAAAGGTTTTGAAGTCAATTCAAATGCAAGTAGTTTAAGAAAAGATGCTTATTGGATGGGTGAGGCACAATCTAGAGTGGTAGTTTCTTGTACAAGTGCACAGTTAGGAAGTATTGAGGCGGCTGCTAAACAATTCAATATTGATTTTACAGTGTTGGGTAAAGTAACAGATGGTTCAATCACTGTAGAGGGAGAAAATTGGGGAACAATTGCTAGCTGGAAAAATAGTTATGATACTGCTATTGAAAATAATTTAATTGCTTAATTCAATGTCAAAACAACCTACCATTGTTGTAACCGGAACAGCAGGCTTTATTGGCTCTGTGATGGTACAATTGTTAAATGAAAAGGGGTTGACTGATTTATTATTGGTTGATGATTTTGGCGTAGAGGGAAAAAGAAAAAACTGGGAACTTAAAAATTATACAAAGGTCATAGAGCGACAAGCTTTTTTAGACAAATTAATGAATAATGAATATGAGATTGATATCATTATTCATTTAGGTGCAAGAACCGACACCACTGAATTTAATTATGCCATTCATGAGGAATTGAATCTAGAATATTCAAAATCTTTATGGCATTATGCAACTGCAAAACAAATTCCATTGATTTATGCATCTTCTGCTGCTACTTATGGTAGCGGGGAACATGGTTATGAAGATAGTCACGCTATTTTAGATCAACTACAGCCTTTGAATCCATATGGGGTAAGTAAAAATGAATTTGATAAATGGGCCATTGCGCAAACTGATCATCCACCCTTATGGACAGGCTTGAAATTTTTTAATGTGTATGGTCCTAATGAAGCACATAAAGGACGAATGGCCAGTGTTATCTTTCATGCCTTTAACCAAATTAAATTAGATGGGGTTGTCAAGTTATTTAAAAGCCATCGCGCCGATTTTAAAGATGGAGAACAATTACGTGACTTTATTTATGTAAAAGATTTAGTTGCAGTGATAGATTGGATGATGCATGCCATGTTATCAAAAGAATGGGTGGCATCTAAAAATGGATTGTATAATTTAGGTACCGGAAAGGCAAGATCTTTTTATGATTTAGCAGCCAATACATTTATTGCGCAAGGCCTAAAGCCCAATATCGAATTTATAGATATGCCTTTGGATATCCGAGATAAATATCAATATTTTACAGAAGCGAATATGTCTAAACTTCGCGCTGCTGGATATGACAAGCCTTTTTCAACGCTCGAAGAAGGAGTACAAGACTATGTGGCTAATTATTTAGTATTAGGAAAAGGATATTAAATACTCAAGCTAAATATAAATTAGCGAAAATATACCTATTCCTTGGCTCTCTAAAAACGTTCGCTACGGAATAGTATATTTTCGCTATTTCTTTTTAGAAAAATCTATTGCATTTTACGCTCAGTTTCCAAAATCATTTGAGCCTAGGGATAGGTATATTTTCTCTTCTATTAAGTTTTAAAATGAAAATTAGTGCGCCTTCAAGAAAGCAATTGCTTTTGAATAAGAGTCTTCTTTTGCAGCAGCGTTATAGCTAGGATTGCTAGGATTCGCAAATCCATGACCAGCCTCATATTTATAAGCAGTTAAATTTTTACCAGCAAGTTTCATATTTGCTTCAAAAGCATTCACCATTGCCGGTGAAGGAGACTGATCTAAATTTCCAAAAAAGCCAATGATATCGCATTGGATAGATTTCAATTTTTCCATATTGGCCTCTGGTCGACCATAATACATGACAGATCCTTTTGCTTGAGGTCCTGCAATGATGGCAGTTTGTAAACTCCACATCCCTCCAAAGCACCAACCCACACTATAAATAGAAGCTTTTGGTCCAGCATGCTTTACTGCACCTTGAATCAAAGCCACCATTCTGTTCATGTCTGCACCGCGCATTAATTTCATAGCACTGTCTGGTGTAGCAGCCACTTTTCCATCATACATATCCACCGCCATCACATTCACATCCCCTAAGTCTTTAAAATATTGGTCTGCTTCCATTTTGATATTGTCATTCAATCCCCACCATTCTTGAATTACAATTAACCACTTGTATGATTTCTTTTTTGCAGGAATAAAATACGCTTGTCCTGGCTTGCCATCTGCAGCATTGAATGGAACAATTGTACCTAATAAATCCGCTGGGTTCACTACAGCAGGAGCTATATGTAAATTGGCAAATTTTGCCTGGCTTGCCTCTAATTGGTAAGCTTGTTGGGTCTCCATATTAAGGCATTCAATGACTTCACCTTTGTCAATTGTTGGATGCTGTGTTTTTTCCCATTGCCAGCTGATTAAACTCGCCGTTAGAAGCAGTGCAAATAGGGTGTAAAGGGTCTTTTTCATAGAATTGGTTTTATTTTGATTCAAGATGTTCACTTTTAGATAACAGTTATAAACATTTAATGTTTAGGCCGTTTTATTCATTTTGTAGCCGGTGTTTTTTAGCTTATTTTTGTATGACCTCTAGTATATTTTCCAAAAAATAAGACGGTCACATTAAAAACCATTTGAATGGGTCATCCTCAATAGACAACTATTGCAGGAATTCCTTTTTCAATATTAGATGAATTTAAAGTTATGGCAAAGTATATTTTCGTTACTGGGGGTGTTACAAGTAGTCTAGGAAAGGGCATTATTGCTGCTTCTCTAGCTAAATTATTACAGGCGCGTGGCATTACTGCAACGATCCAAAAGTTTGACCCATACATTAACGTAGATCCAGGTACTTTAAATCCATATGAGCACGGCGAGTGTTATGTGACCGAAGATGGTGCAGAAACCGACTTAGACCTTGGGCACTATGAGCGCTTTTTAAGCACGCCTACATCACAAGCAAACAATGTAACTACAGGACGCATCTACCAAACGGTGATTAATAAAGAAAGGGCGGGAGAATTCCTAGGAAAAACAGTGCAGGTGGTGCCGCATATCACGGATGAAATCAAGCATCGCATGTTGCTATTAGGCAAAGAAGGTAAATACGATGTGGTGATTACTGAAATTGGTGGAACAGTGGGTGATATCGAAAGTTTACCATTCGTTGAAACCGTAAGACAGATCCAATGGGAACTTCCAGAGGAAGATGTGATGGTGGTGCATTTAACGTTGGTCCCTTATTTAAAAGCAGCAAAAGAATTAAAAACAAAACCAACACAACACAGCGTGCGTATGTTAAGTGAAGCTGGCGTGCATCCAGATGTGATTGTTTGTAGAACAGAAGAACCTTTGAATGACGAAATAAAAAGAAAAATTGCATTGTTCTGTAATGTAAGAGCAGGAAGAGTGATAGAAGCAGCAGATGCATCTACCATTTATGAAGTGCCTTTGAAAATGTTGGAAGAAAAATTAGATTTAATTGTGCTTGATAAATTAAAGATTACAAAATTCAATGAACCAGATTTAACCAAGTGGAAAGTATTTTTAGACAAATTAAAAAATCCTAAGTCTACTGTCAATATTGGTTTGATTGGAAAGTATATTGAGTTACAAGATGCTTATAAATCTATCTTAGAAGGGTTTATTCATGCAGGTGCAATGAACGAGGTGAAGGTGAATGTGGTGAATGTCCACAGTGAGACTATTACCAAAGAAAATGTAAAGGCATTAGTGGGTGGCTTAGATGGATTATTGGTAGCCCCTGGATTTGGAAATAGAGGGATTGAAGGAAAGATTGTAGCTGTTCAATATGCTAGAGAAAATAATTTACCGTTTTTTGGTATTTGTTTAGGTATGCAAATGGCAGTGATTGAATTTGCTAGAAATGTCATTGGTTTAAAAGGTGCACATTCTGTAGAGATGGATCCGAATAGCCCAGAACCAGTGATCAATATGATGGAGGAACAAAAAGCCATTACCATGATGGGCGGTACAATGCGTTTAGGATCTTACCCTTGTACTATTACAGAAAATACTTTAGCCCATAAAATATATGGCACAACTTCTATTGCTGATTTTACTAATTCACCATTATAAAATACATCTACAATACCATCCAGAATTAAAGAGCACCGTAGAAGCGCCTGCGCCTTTGTTTGTGCATTTTATTGCTGCAGCGAAAGCACACGCAAAAAAGTAAATTTTCACTTTGCTATACCGCTAACATATGTTAGTTTTGCGGTATGCAAAAAATAAGAATTTTAACTTCGACTAGTTTATTTGATGGCCATGATGCCTCTATCAATATCATGCGCCGTGTGTTGCAAGAACAAGGTGCAGAAGTCATCCACATGGGACATAATCGATCTGCTCAAGAAATTGTAGAAGCAGCGATCGAAGAAGATGTACAATTGATTGCAATCACATCTTATCAAGGAGGTCATATTGAATTTTTTTCCTACCTCAGAAAATTATTAGACGATGCGGGCTACCAACATATTAAAATTGTTGGTGGAGGTGGTGGTACCATTTTACCTTCCGAAGCTGCGATCATTCATGCAAAGGGGATTTCAAAAATATATTTACCAAAAGATGGTCTTGCCATGGGGATCGAAGGCATGATTAAAGAAGTAATTGAAATTGCTAATTTTCAATTAAAATCTAATCAAACAATTAAGTATCCAAAATTACCTTTTGATAAAAAAACTGATCCAAGAAAATTAGCAAGGGATATTACACTTTTGCAAAATGGTACTTTGAAAATTAAGAAAGATAAAAAAATTGTTCAAAAAAATATTCCTGTCATTGGATTAACTGGAACGGGTGGTGCAGGTAAGTCTACCGTGTGTGATCGTTTGGTACATTATTTTATTCAAACCAATCCAAACTTAAGTATTGCGGTAGTGTCTGTAGATCCAACTAAGAAAAAGACTGGTGGTGCATTATTAGGAGATAGAATTAGAATGAACGCCATCCATCATCCTAATGTATTTATGCGTTCACTTGCAACTAGGTCCGATCATCAATCCATCTCTGGGTCCTTAGACCAAGTGATTTATTTATGCAAAGCAGCAGGATATGATGCTATCATCATTGAGACTGCAGGTGTTGGTCAAAATGATGCATCTATTGTAGATTATGTAACACTTCCAATGTATATCATGACACCAGAATTTGGTGCAGCGAGTCAATTGGAGAAGATCAATATGATTGACTTTGCACAAATTATTGGTATCAATAAATTTGATCGAGCAGGTGGATTAGATGCGATCAGAGATGTGAAAAAGCAATACGCTAGGTCGCGTCATTTATTTGATGCGGATCATTCAAAGCTTCCTGTTTATGGAACTATTGCCTCAAAGTTCAATGATCCTGGTATGCAGCATATGTTTAATCATATGATCCAGTTAGTGAATCAACAACATCAATTAAATTGGAATACGATTGCACAACCTCTAGCATATAATTCCAATCAAGTTGCTACACCAACTATTCCATTGAATCGATTTAATTATTTAAATGAAATTGTAGCAACGATTCAAAAAAATAAAGTTTGGATTTCAGAACAAAAGCAGTTGGCTTCTCAGTGGTATAGTTATGAGCAAGTGATGCAAAACCCTAAGCTTAAAAAGTTACCTATTTTAAAAGAGGAAGCAGATAAAGCAGCTGGGGCCATCGATCCAGAAGTGAAAAAATCTATTCAAAATTGGGAAGCGACAAAAACCAAGTACCAACAAGATGCATTGGTCTATGAAATAAGAGGTAAGAAAATACATCAACCTTTAAGTTTTAAAACAGAATCTGGTTTGACTTTGCAAAAAGTGTATTTACCGAATTTTCAAGACTGGGGAGATATTGCGGAGTGGCAATTAAAAGAAAATGTGCCAGGGCATTATCCATATACTGCTGGCGTCTTTGATTTGAAGCGAACAGGGGAAGATCCTACAAGAATGTTTGCAGGAGAAGGTGGTCCCGAAAAAACCAACCAACGCTTTCATTTTTTAGCGAAAGGGCAACCTGCAACAAGATTGTCTACCGCTTTTGATAGTGTGACTTTATATGGTCAAGATCCATCTAATAGAATGGATGTATTTGGAAAAATCGGCAATGCGGGTGTGAATATTGCCTCTGTAGATGACATCAAGAAATTATATTCTGGCATTAATTTAAATGACCCAACGAGCTCTGTAAGTATGACCATCAACGGGCCTGCAGCAATTATACTTGCGATGTTTTTTAATGCAGCGATTGATCAAGCTTGTGAGCAATATATCACTGAACAAAAAATGTGGCCTGCAGTCAATAAAAAATTAAGCCAAATTTTTAAGAATACCACAAGACCAGTATACCATGATTTTGAAGGATTGAAAAAACAATCTATCCAACACAATGGCTTGGGCTTAAAATTATTGGGTGTGAGTGGGGATCAGGTGCTAGATCCAAAAGTGTATGCAAATATTAAAAAGCAAGTTTTACAAAATGTACGCGGAACATTACAAGCAGATATACTAAAAGAAGACCAAGCTCAAAATACATGTATTTTCTCTATTGATTTTGCATTAAAATTAATGGGCGATGTACAAGCTTATTTTGTAGACCAAAAAGTAAAAAACTTTTATAGCATCTCTATTTCAGGATACCATATTGCAGAAGCAGGGGCCAATCCAATTACGCAATTGGCATTTACGCTAGCAAATGGATTTACTTACATTGAGTATTTTTTGAACAGAGGTTTAGAGATAGATGATTTTATTCCGAATTTCAGTTTCTTTTTTAGCAATGGAATGGATCCAGAATATGCAGTGATTGGAAGAGTCGCAAGAAGAATCTGGGCGCAAACAATGAAGCTTAAATACAAGGCGAATTCAAGGTCTCAAAAATTAAAATACCATATTCAAACAAGTGGTAGAAGTTTACACGCACAAGAAATTGATTTTAACGATATCAGGACCACCTTGCAAGCATTATATGCAATTTATGACCAGTGTAATAGCTTACATACCAATGCTTATGACGAAGCAATTACTACACCAACAAAAGAGAGTGTAAGAAGGGCACTTGCCATTCAGTTAATTATCAATAAAGAACTTGGAACCGCTAAAGTAGAAAATGCACAACAGGGTAGCTTCTTGATGAACGAGTTAACCGACTTGGTAGAAGAAGCCGTATTACAAGAATTAGAAAGAATCAATGCAAGGGGTGGGGTATTGGGTGCGATGGAAAGAATGTATCAGCGATCAAAGATTCAAGAAGAAAGCATGTTATATGAAACCAGAAAACATCATGGCGAGATTCCAATCATTGGGGTGAATACTTTTATAGATGAAGCAGATCAAAATAGCAATGATCGTCAACCTGTATTTAGATCCTCTGCTGCAGAAAAGAAATTACAAATCACAAATCTTGGTCATTTTAAAAATAGAAATAAGGAGCAAGCAGACCATTATTTAAAATTGTTACATCATGCAGCAGTTCAAAATGAAAATATTTTTGACCTATTGATGGAGGCGGTTAAGTATTGTAGTTTAGGAGATATCACGAATTTGCTTTACCACACAGGGGGTAAATACAGTAGGAATTTGTAATAAAGCCTTAAAATAGCCCTAAAATGATTCCAAAATAGGGTCCACCTGGTGCTAAATACATCTTAAAAACATACCTTTGCCGCATCTATTTAGATTAATTGAAAAAGCATGAAAACGGACAAAAATACGGTCATTGGGTTTGTATTATTAGCAATTTTATTCTTTGTTTACTTTTGGTACACAAGTAAGCAACAAAATGAGATTGCCGCCTATAAAAAAAGATTTGATGATTCTGTAGCAGTGGTGAAAGCCAATGCCGAAAAGGCAGCAGCATTGAATACAGTTGCATTGATTGATTCAACTAAAAAAGATGCAACCGGTAATGCAGTTGTTGCGGATACTTTAAAGGAGCAAATTGCCATTCTAGAGAACGATTTAATCAAAGTAGAATTTACGAATAAAGGAGGTCAGGTTGCACGTGTAACTTTGAAAAAGTATACCAATTCAAAAAAGGAATTAGTGCAATTGGGAGACAGCAGTTCTTTATCCTATGCTGTGAATGCAGGTAACAATCAAACAGTACAAATTAACCAAGTTATATTTCCTGTATCGAATGTATCCACCGATCAAAACGGTGGTCAAAAAATTGAATATGCTTGGACTGCGCCAAATGGTAAGACCATCAAACACCAATTTACTTTATCAAAAGGTAAATACAATGTGGATTGGAATATCGTGATGGATGGAGCAGATCAATTGTTGACCAATAACCAATTGAATGTTTTATGGGATGCACACTCTTATGGTCTTCAATTCTGGTAAAATTGACTGGCAGCGTAAGACGGATAGCAGCAATGGTCTAGCCACTTTGCAAGCGCAGTTCCAAACTAAATTGACTGGTGCGAATGCTACTATGCCATTATCACTTTATTATGGCCCGAATGATTTTGAAATCTTGAAATCGCAGGCACCAGAGATGGAGCAAATTGTGAACTTAGGAAGAGACTTATATTCATTTGTACGTCCTATCAACAAATACATCATTATGCCAGTGTTTGATTTCTTTGCTGGCTTTGTACAAAATTACGGATGGGTTGTATTCTTATTAACCATCTTTATTCGTTTAGTCACTTCTCCTTTGACTTATTCAAGTTTCTTGAGTACTGCCAAGATGAAAGTATTGAAGCCTGAATTAGATGAGCTTAAGAAAAAGACAGGAGATGACCAACAAGCTTTTGCAATGGAGCAAATGAAGTTATTTAGAGAAGCAGGGGTGAATCCTTTGGGCGGATGTATTCCAGCTTTATTACAAATCCCGATCTTCTTTGCTTTATATAGTTTCTTTAATTCCAATATCGCACTAAGAGGGCAGTCCTTCCTATGGAGCCAAGACTTGTCTAGTTATGATTCAATATATACACTTCCTTTTTCTATTCCATTAGGATTTGGAAGCCATATTAGTTTGTTTACTTTGACTGCAGTATTGACTACTTTTATTTCGTCTATTTATAATATGTCAATGACACCTACGCAAGACAATCCTGCGTTAAAGTACATGCCATATATTTTCCCATTCATGCTACTATTCATCTTCAATAGTTTGCCATCTGCATTAACATGGTATTATACTGTATCCAATATTGTGACTTTATTACTACAATTATTGATTCAGAAAGTCATCATCGATCATGATAAAATTTTGGCTACAATAGAAGTTAAAAGAAAGACGCCAAAGAAGAAAAGCAACTGGCAGGAGAAATACGAACAAATGATGGAGGCTCAAAAAAAAGTACAAGCCTTAAAAGATAAAACAAAAAAATAATATCATCTAAAGAGATCTAAATGAAATTGGGTCTCTTTTTATAATAATGTTTACTCAATATGCTACGATTACCCCCCATAATTGTTTGCTTCCTTAGTTGTGCTGTATTTCAATCACAGGCTCAAACAAAAGTTGTTGGAGAATGTGCCATCACCTACGATATCCATCAAATTTCAATGAAGGGGGATACAAGCTTGGTAGGTCAAAAGCAAATCTTTATCAAAGGGAATAGTTGTAAAACTATTTTAAAGACCTCAGCATTCACTCAGACGCTCATATTCAATACCCAACAAGACACTGCCATCATTTTGAAAGAGATTGGCTTGAATAAAATCTTGCAATATATTTTGTATGCATCCATGCAACCTGTCAACTTAGTTGCCTCCAAAAAAAATGGGACTACAAATACACTTTTAGATTATCCATGTGAAACCATCACCTTGTCTTGGGCAGACGGCAATTCGATGGAAGTCACTTATACAACAATGATTATACCTACTGTAACAGTTTACGAGCAAGCATTTAAGGAAATACCAGGATTGGTCTTGCGTTATCAGTTGACAACTAAAGAGGGTAATAAAATTTTGTACAACGCAAATAAAATTGATTTAAGTCCAATTACATTGAATGTATTTGAAGTCAATAAATCGAACTACCAACAAATAAATTAGGGATGTTGAGGGCTTGGTGTCTTAAACCTAGGTAAAATTACTTTGTGTCGGTAAGGAATGACATAAGTGATATTACCCTTATTGTATTTAAGATAATTTGTTTGACCTAATCCACTATTTAAAGAAGAGGAAACGGTAAGGCCTTTGTAGAGTAATTTAGATTTTAAATCATGAAAAGTGCTTACTCTAAGATTTAAATTTCTTAAGTTTTTTAAACTGTATTTCTCTGTTGCTTTTTTTGATTCGCTTGTACCAGATACAATGCTTGATGCATGAACAGTAGAGGACGTCACTGCAATGAATACAAAAGAGGTCAATATGGTTCTAAGGGTACGCACGGTTAATACGAAGTTAAAACATTATGACAATCCTACATAAATTTTTTTTTAACGAATAATTAGGTGGACTGTGAACAATAAATTGATTCAAATTACGCCTGAACCCGTACATTTAATAAAGTAATGAAAGCACAATAAGAGGATTTATTACATTGATTTTCAATACTTTATTTAACAAATGTAAATAGTTGCCATGTTCAATAATGAATTTGAAGACGAAAATGGGGATATTCAAGACCTGCTATTACGTTACCAGAACCTAAAAACCGGGAAAGCACCTTCTTATATCGAAGAGGATGATTTCGAAAAGATTATTGCCCACTTAGATGAAAAAGACGCTATTGTAGAAGCGATCGAAGCAGCAGATATCGCTTTGTCTCAATTTCCATCTTCCGCACTCCTGATGATTAAAAAAGCGGATTTATTATTAGCAACCAGAAAGTATGCAGAGGCATTAGCACTTTTAAATACAGCCGCTTTATATGATCATAAGGATATGAATTTATTCATTCTAAAAACAGATGCTTTTTTAGCATTGGATCAACCCGAAGAAGCCATTGTTTTATTACAAGAGGCCTTGCATTTATTTGAAGGAGCAGAAAGAACAGAACTACTCTTTGAATTAGCTGATGTATATGATGACCATGAAGCATTTGATAAAGTTTTTGATTGTTTGAAATTGATTTTAGAAGAAGAACCAACCAATGAGGAAGCCTTATATAAAATTTGTTTTTGGACAGATTTTACTGGTCGTAATGAGGAAAGTATTGTACTGCATCAAAAGATGATTGATGAGCATCCTTATAATGCACTCGCATGGTTTAACCTGGCTGCTGCATATCAAGGCATCAAACTATTTGAGAAAGCAATTGATGCGTACCAATTTGCAATTGTCATTGATGAGAAGTTTGATTATGCTTATCGCAATATGGGTGATGCGTATTTAAGAATTAGAAAATACAAAGAAGCGATTGACGCACTAGAGAAAGTCCTAGAACTATCCAGGCCAGAAGATGTGATTTATGAAGCCATTGGGCATTGCTACCATCGATTGAAAAATTATGCGCAGGCGAGGTTTCATTATAAAAAAGCTGCGCACTTAAATCCAGATGATAGCCGACTCTATCAAAAAATAGCTGCTACTTACATGATAGAATCTAAATGGCAGATGGCGATAAAGCAAATCGAACATGCGATTAGAATCAATAAACATATTAATGAGTATTATATCATGATGGGGGAATGCTATATGTATTTGTACGATTACAAAGAAGCTGCAACTTATTTTGGTGTTGTTGTAAAACATAAGCCAAAGCAAATAGCGGGCTGGGAAAGTTTTATAAAATGTCTAATTGCCAATGAGCAATACGATGCTGCATTGGAGCAAACAGAATTGGCTTATATGTCAACACAGGGTAAAATCATTTTTGTCTACTACCGAAGCGCCATCTTATTTATGATGCAGAAGCGTAAAGAAGGATTGTTGCAATTAGAGATGGCATTGTCCAAGTCGGGAAAGTGGTTGAATAAGCTCATTAAATTTTATCCAGAGTTGATCCAAGATCCTAAAGTGGTGGAATTGATCAGTCAATACAAGAAGCCTAGATAAACTAATTATTTTAATTTATCTTTGCAAAAATAACAACACGATGAATTTTAGTTTAACACAAATACCAGAAAGGACAAAACAACCTAGACAATACGGATTGACCATGGTCATGGATAAAGGCCTAAGCTTAAGAGATGCTGAAAGTTTTATAAGTGTTGGCGCACCACATACTGATATTATTAAATTAGGTTTTGGTACATCATTTGTTACACCCAATTTGAGAGCTAAAATTGAATTGTACCAACAACATAATATCCCGGTTTATTTTGGCGGCACATTATTCGAAGCTTTTTTGATCAGAAATCAGTTTGACGATTATATTGCAATGTGTAAGGATTATAATATTGATGTCATTGAAGTGAGCGATGGTTCTATAGTTATTCCACATACCGAGAAATGCGGTTACATTGAAAAGATATCAAAATTTGCAAAAGTTTTTAGCGAAGTAGGAAGTAAAGATGCAGCACATATTATTCCGCCATACAAATGGATAGAATTAATGAGTGCCGAATTAAGTGCGGGCGCATCTTATGTGATTGCAGAGGCAAGAGAGGCTGGGAACGTAGGTATATACAGAGGTTCAGGAGAGGTGAGGGAAGGGCTTGTACAAGAGATTCTGACTAAAATTCCTGCAGAAAAAATACTTTGGGAAGCACCACAAAAAGCACAACAATTGTATTTTCTTGAATTAATTGGTTGCAATGTGAATCTTGGAAATATTGCGCCTTCAGAAATTATTCCTTTAGAAGCAATGCGAATTGGACTTCGCGGAGATACTTTTGATTTATATTTAAATAAATAAATGTGCGCCAGTTTGGATTAATCGGATTTCCATTATCGCATTCTTTTTCAAAAGGATACTTTGCCAATCATTTTTTGACAGAAAATATATTGGATGCGCAGTATGAAAATTATCCAATTGAATCCATTGATTTATTTACAGGCTTATGGAAAAACAATCCTAATTTAAAAGGGTTGAATGTCACTATCCCTTATAAAAAATTAGTCATCCCTTTTTTACAGCATACATCAACGGTAGTAGCTTCAATTCAAGCATGTAATTGTATCAAACTACACCAAGGGGCTTTATATGGTTACAATACAGATGTCATAGGGTTTGAACAGTCTTTATTGCCCTACTTGCAACCGCATCATCAAAAAGCACTCATTTTTGGAACAGGTGGCGCTGCTGCTGCAGTAGAATGGGTTCTTCAAAAATTAGGTATTGCGTATCAACTTGTTTCAAGAACTGCTTCAGAAGGATGTATTACCTATGCATCACTTACTCATGATATCATTGCATCGCATAGTTTATTGATTCAGACAAGCCCTGTGGGAATGTTCCCAAATATAGAGGAGGCGCCTAATTTGCCTTATGAAGCAATTACCTCAAAACATCATTTGTATGATTTGGTGTACAATCCTGTAGTCACCAAATTTTTAGAAAAGGGAGCAGCGCAAGGGGCTACCACTCAGAATGGTTTAGAAATGTTACACTTGCAAGCAGATGCGAGTTGGGAGATTTGGAATAGCGATAAGCCATTCATTCAATAAACTCATAATTTACCAAGGAAGTCAAATAATTGCGTTACTGCTTTTTTACGATGACTGAATGTATTCTTTTCCTCCATCGTCATATTAGCAAAGCTTTTAGAAGCACCATCAGGAACAAATATAGG
>RFSD01000071.1 GCA_009924165.1 Chitinophagia bacterium
AAAGGGGGCATTTCGCCCCCTTTTTTGATGCGGTAAATACTTGAAAATCATTTGTAGTTAAGTTGCATTTTTGAAATCAAATAAATATACCGTTATGAAAGGAATGAAAAACAAAGTACAGTTGATTGGACATTTAGGCGCCAATCCTGAAATCAAAGTATTTGACGAAAATAAAAAGCTAGCACAATTAAGTTTGGCCGTCAATGATGGATTTAAAAATGCAGAAGGGGAGTGGCAGGATGACACGCAGTGGTTTAATTTAGTCGCTTGGTCCAAACTTGCAGACTATGCTGAAAAAAATTTACTAAAAGGGCAGGAGCTTGCTATAGAAGGCCGCTTGGTGAACAATACTTATACGGATAAGCAAGATGTAAAAAGAACAGTGTCAGAAATTGTATTGAATGAAATCCTTTTATTGAGCAAGCAAAAAAGCACAAAAGAGGCAGAATAAATCGGTACAATTTGTATCTTTGCAGCCTATGCAAAAAAACGATACTTTGAAACCAACTTTACATACAATCCTTACGCCGTCTCTATTAGAGCTTTACGAAATAAAAGACAGTATTGTGGTCATTATAGATGTATTTAGAGCAACATCTACCATGGCAACTGCATTATTCAATGGGGCAACAAAAATTATTCCAGTAGATTCTGCAGAGCATTGTATCGAGATGGGTAAACAAACTGGTGGAATTACCGCAGGCGAACGTGATGGAAAAATTATTCCTGGTTTAGCTTATGGCAATTCTCCTTCTGAATACCCAAGGTCATTTATTGAAAATAAAACATTAGTGATTACCACTACCAATGGCACTAAGTTGTTACATATGGCATTGAATCAAGGGGCAAAAGAAATTATCACTGGTTCTTTTCCGAATTTTTCTAAAGTGGTGGAATTTTTAAAAGCACAAAATGCGCCTGTGATTTTGGGTTGTTCAGGATGGAAGAACCGTTTTAATATAGAAGATACGCTATTTGCGGGTGCCATAATTGAGGAAATAAAGGACCATTTTACCATTCATTGCGACAGCAGTTTTATGGCCAATCAACTGTATAATCAAAACAAAGATAATTTATCTGAATATATTAAATCGGTGACCCATTGGCATCGTTTGGCTGCCTATGGCTTAGAAGACGATATGTTATATTGTGTTACCAAGGATATTGCCCCTTCTTTACCTATTTTCAGAAGTGGCGCTTTGGTAAACCATAGTTAGTTTTTCCCTAAAATAGCCCAAGAAGTTGTACATTTGCAAATTGCCCTTTTTGGAGAGGGTAATTTGCATTTTTATTTATGGCACTACCCTATCTTGTTAAACATATTTATAGTTACGGCACTGAAGAAGTGATACGTCGTGGTAAACGCATTTTTGCATTAAAAAATATCGAATTGATCAAATTCGATCCAATGATTGGCAACATTCATTGTCGTGTTAAAGATGACGGGTATAGTACTTATTACAAAGTAACCATTGAAAATTTTACTTCGGCTGCAACCTTATCACTGAGGTGCGGATGTCCGTATAATTTATCTGAAGTTTGTAGACATAAAGCAGCTGCCTTATTTTTCATACAAGATTTATTGGATAAGAATCAATTGGAATACCAAGCTGCTTCTTATAAAACAACACATACTTTACTAAGAACAAAAGCCATCGATTTAAAATCTATTAAAATGCTATGTTCTGCTGATACTTTTGATTTGGCTGAGCAAACATTAAAAACAATCCGTCCACATATTCTTTCAAGTGAAAATGAAAAAGTAGTCGCAGAGTTAGACATGAACGGAAAAACACATCATTTGATTATTCAAAAAAATGAAGAACGTTTTTTTGATACTTCTTGTGATTGCTTATCTGAGACTGCTTATCCTTTATGCATTCATAAAACAATGTTACTATTACAATTGTTTCAATTAAAAGGGGCAGAATACTTTGAGACCATCAGAAACTGGGACAGAGAAAAGAATAAGTTATTGGCTTTATATGGCTATAGCCTTGCAGATGATCTTAAAGATAAATTTGAATTTACCTACCATGACAGTAAACCATTTTTAAAAGTACTTGATACAAGTATCCAGAAAGTGAATGGTGGCGATGCGCTTACCAAGGCGGCACCCGTAGAACTATACCGATTCAATGTACCTACTAAAAAAGTGGATAGTATCGATTCAGGTGACACCACTATCAAAGGAGCAGAAAAAACGACTCAGCGTTATGGCTTAGTCATTCAAGAAGATGCGCATACTTACCCCTTTGTATTATTTCACATGATAAGAGGAGAAGCTGATGAATCAGGAACAAAATTTTTAAGTAAGGTAGAAAAGATTGATATTCTAAAATTTGTCACACCATATGATATGCATGAGGACGACAAAATCTTATTGCAATTGGTGAGAAAATTACAACCGGTAGAGACGGCTAAATACTTGAATAAGAATTCTCCTTTTCAAGGTATCTGGGACACAATCGTGCACACAGACGAAGCGAGTTTGCCTGATGAGACTAAGGATTTAATGCAAGAATACTTGCATCCAAAAATGGAAAAATTGTGGCGTGAATTATCAGAGCATCCATTTACTTTTTTCTTAGGGCATAATAAAAGTTTTACTACAGCAAATTTAGTCAAAGCAGAATTGGGTTTTTATCCTGTTCAGCCAAGTTTTAAAGTAGAGAAGATAGGTGAGGATTATACAGTTCATGCGCAGGTTGTATTACCATCAGGCCCTGTTGGTTTAGTGGACAACCATGCCAAGTCGTATTATTTATTTCAACAAGACCAATTAATTTTCTATTGGAAAAATAAATCAGACCTACATTGGGTGGAACAATTTTTACCGAATGGACAACAAAAAGTGTCTGCAAAAGAATGGCCAAATTATTTGCAGTCAACATTATTGCCATTGTCCAAGAATTATCATGTAGCATTGGATCATGTGACACAAGAAAAAGTAAAAGGTGTTAAACCTCAATTGCAAATTCTATTGAAAGAAAATGGGGACTATTTATTTTTTGAACCTTTATTTGTCTACCAAGATATAGTGGTACAAAAAGAAGATGGTCCTTCTGTGATACAACAGCTTGGAGATAAGTTAATGATCTTAGAACGTGATTTAGCAGCAGAGCGACAATTGGTAGGAATCATTGAACAACTTCATTCTGGATTTATAAGACCTAATGAGGGTAATGTATTGGCCTTAAAAGGCGCCGAAGTCTTAAAAAACAATTGGTTCTTTTTATTCATTGATACCTTAAAGGAAAAGCAGATACCATTATTTGGAACGGAACAATTAAAGCAGTTTAAGTTCAATACTGCTAAGCCAACGACTCGATTATATATTAGTAGTAATACAGATTGGTTTGACGCAAAAGTAGAAATCTCATTTGGTGAACAAAAAGTAAGTATACAAGACATCAAGACGATGTTGATGAATAAGCAACAGTTTGTCCCCTTAAAAGACGGCAGCCTGGGCGTATTGCCAGAACAATGGTTGAATAAGTATGCTTTGTTATTTAAAGTGGGTGAGGGTAAGGTAGATAATTTAAAATTGAGTAAATACCATTTCTCTGTTTTAGATGAATTGTATCAACAAAGAGACGAAGAGGAATTGATTTTCCAATTAGAAGGTAAATTTGAGAAGATCAGAGAACATTATACCATCGCCGATGTACAACCTCCAGCACATTTGGATCCAATTTTACGTCCATACCAAATAAGTGGTTTCCAATGGTTGAATTATCTGCACGATGTTGGCTGGGGTGGAATCTTAGCAGATGATATGGGATTGGGTAAAACCATTCAAACACTTTCTTTTCTACAACATTTAAAAGAGAAGCAAGGTAAGTTATTGGCCTTGGTGGTTTGTCCAACGACTTTATTATTTAACTGGCAAAATGAATTAAAGAAATTTACACCAAGTTTGAGTTTTATGATCCACCATGGTGGAACAAGAAATAAAGCCAAATTAACAGACGGTTCTGTCGAAGTGATTATCACCACTTATGGTACTTTAAGAAGTGATATCAAGAATTTTGTTGAAGTGCAGTTTGATTATGTGATTTTGGATGAAAGCCAGGCAATTAAAAATCCAACGAGTAAAGTAACGAAAGCTGCGTGCTTATTAAATGCTGGCAATAAATTATGCTTGAGTGGTACGCCTCTACAGAATAATACTTTTGATATTTATGCGCAAATGAATTTCTTAAATCCTGGTATGCTAGGTTCAGTGGAATATTTTAAGCATAATTTTTCGATGCCTATTGACAAGTTTGATGAGAAAGAACAAAAAGAGCATTTACGAAAATTTGTATTTCCATTTATTTTAAGAAGAACTAAAGAGCAAGTGGCAAAGGACTTACCAGAAAAGCAAGAGATGGTTTTATATTGCGAAATGGGGGCAGCACAACGTAAAATTTACGAAGCATATAGAAACGATTACCGAGATAAATTAATGGGACTAGTGGAAGAGAAAGGCGTGCAAAAAGCACAGTTGTCTATCCTGCAAGGTTTGATGAAATTGCGTCAAATATGTGATAGCCCTTCTATTATTAAAGATGAATCATATCCAAACGAGTCGGTTAAATTAGAAGAATTAACACGTGAGATTGCAGAAAATATAGGTGAACATAAGGCCTTGGTCTTTTCACAATTCTTGGGCATGTTGGGATTAATTAGAGAAGCTTTAACAAAGCTGGGGATTGATCATGAATATTTTGATGGAAGCAGTACAATTCAAGAAAGAGAGAAAGCGATTGAGCGTTTTCAAAATGATCCAAATTGTCGCGTTTTCTTAATCTCTTTAAAAGCGGGTGGTGTGGGTCTTAACTTAACTGCAGCAGACTATGTGTATATTGTAGATCCTTGGTGGAATCCTGCTGTAGAGCAACAAGCTATTGACAGAACACATCGTATTGGACAAACTAAAAATATCTTTGCTTATCGTATGATTTGTAATGATACAGTAGAAGATAAAATATTGAAATTGCAGGATCGAAAAAGATCGCTTGCAAAAGAATTAATTTCTGACGAAGATGGATTTATAAAGTCCCTAACCAAAGATGATATCAATTACTTGTTTAGTTAATTAGAACTGTTTATTTTTAAAATGCCCCAGATGAATCCTCTGGGGCATTTTAATTTTGAGAATCTTAGTTTTATTTCATTTCGGCCGCTGCGATATTCGCTTTCGGATTCTTTAAAAATTCTTCTTTACATCCTGCTGAGCAAAATCCTAATACTTTATTGTCATAATGAGCTGTATCGCTAATGCCAGCAGTCACCGGCATACCACATGTTGGATCTTTTTTATTATTCACCAAGCTGATATCGTAGCTAATGACTGAATCCTCTGCAGCAACTATTACCGTGCTATCCATCGAAGTGGTTGAATTTGCAGTTTCGCTATCACATGCCATTAAAAAAATACTACTACAAAATAGCATCAATCCAATCCTTGTTTTCATTGTTTTATTCATATTGAAGATTTTTACAAATTTAAGACTTCCTTCAAATATGTGTTAAATAGTCTAAAAATGAGGTTGTAAAATAGGCCAATCATTACGAACAAGGTTTTAAATAGCAGGATAAGCTGGGTAAGAGTCCTTTCTGGGGTATTTAGTGGTATCATTTAGGATAAAGAATTCAGAATTTGTTGGTTTTTTAAGGGGATTCTGATGTATTTTTGAGGTCTAAATTTGAATATCGTCAAGATGAAAAAAACAATATTTATAGCCCTAGCAACTTCAATAACAGTTTCAAGCTTGGCACAAACAAAACCATCGGTTCCATTGAAACCTACTGTAGCGATTAAGAAAGCGGTAACCAAATCGGTTGCAACTAAACCTACAACCGCGACCATCCTTATAAAGAACACAAAGGATAGTGCTTCTTATGCTTTAGGGTATAGAATCATTCAAAGTTTAAAAAGTCAAGGACTTCAAGATTTGAATATTGCTATGTTTAACAAAGGAATGGCTGCTGGGGTTAATGCAAAATCTGCAATTCCTGACAGCTTAATAGATTTATGTATTAAAAACTACCAAGATAAAATGACTACAGAAAAAATCGCTATCAATCGTGCAGCAGGTGCTGCATTTTTAGCAGAAAATGCAAAAAGACCAGGTGTTGTTCGATTAAGCAATGGCTTACAATATGAAGTTATGGTTGCTGGTACAGATACCACAAAGCCAACTTTAAAGAACACAGTTAAATGTCATTACCATGGTACATTAATCACTGGTGAAGTATTTGACAGTTCAGTGAACAGAGGTGAACCAATCAGTTTCCCATTAAATGGGGTGATTAAAGGATGGCAGGAAGCTTTACAGTTAATGACAGTTGGAAGTAAATGGAAATTATTCATTCCTTCTGAATTGGCTTACGGCGAACGTTCTGCTGGACCAGTAATTGGACCAGGATCTACTTTGATTTTTGAAGTGGAGTTATTGGGTATACAATAATATTTGTAATACATCATTTATAATACAATACACTTCACATCTACTTGTGGAGTGTATTTTGTTTCATAGCCTATTCAATTTTTATTATGCAAAAGATTTTTGTAGTCATCCTTTTTAGTATAAGCGCATTTGCTTGTACGCCAAACAATGTAAAAATTAGTCCTACGATTGGTCAACAGATCGATAGTGCTGGCATGCAAGGGAGTTTTGCTTTAATGGAAAATAGTAGTGAAGCATTTACTGTATTTAATTTATCTGCCTATAAGGATACCGGATATGCGCCATTGAATACCTTTTTTGCATTACCAATTTTAATTGGTTTTGATAGAGGTCAATTTAATGCAGATTCCAATACATGGGTATCGCTAGATTCCACTTTGTATTACCAGCAGTTGGTGCAAACAATTGGAAGAACGACTTTGTTACAAGAAATTGATTCTATACATTATGGCAAAGGGATTGTAAGTCCGAATATGGAAGGTTTTTGGAAGGACGGATCTTTATTAATTACGGCAGACGAACAGCTTGGATTTATCAAAAGATTGTATTTTAAAGGCTTGCCTTTTCAAAAACGTAGCCAAGAGCTTTTTAAAAAAATGATCTTAAAAGAGCAGAACTCTAATTATCAATTAAGCTATTTAGTGGCGACTGATACTGCGCTTGGCAATCAAGCATGGGTGCTTGGGTACATCGAAGAAAACTTACATCCTTATTTCTTTGTCTTGCATACAAGTGCCACAGATGGTAAGGATCTTAAGAACAGAAATGTTAATTTATTAAAATCTATATTGGTTAAAGAAGGCTTCTTCAAAGGAGTTCGTTAAATTTAATCTCTATTCATTATTATAAGAAAGCTTTATGCAATATTATTCTGAATCATTGACCTCTTATAAGCGTATCCACACTAGGCCAGTAAAAGTGGGTAATATAGTCATTGGTGGAGGACATCCAATTCGTGTACAAACTATGACGACTACCGACACCATGGATACGGATGCCACAGTAGCACAAATTATTCGATGTATTGAAGCGGGTGCAGAATTGGTGCGTGTAACAGCCCCAAGTAAAAAAGAAGCAGAAAATTTAGCCAATATTAAGGCGATCCTCCATTCAAAAGGTTACAATACGCCATTGGTTGCAGACATTCACTTTACACCTAATGCAGCAGAAATCGCAGCAAAAATTGTAGAAAAAGTAAGAGTGAATCCAGGTAATTATGTAGACAAAAAGAAATTTGAACAAATAGATTACACGGATGCAGAATATATAGAAGAAATTGAACGTATTAGAGAAAAATTTTCGCCCCTTGTACTCATCTGCAAAAAACATGGCACTGCAATGCGTATTGGTACCAATCATGGATCTTTAAGTGATCGTATCATGAGTCGATACGGTGATACAG
>RFSD01000072.1 GCA_009924165.1 Chitinophagia bacterium
AATGCACCGCCACAAATAAATAAAATATTTTTAGTGTCTACTTTGATCATTTTTTGGTCTGGATGTTTTCTGCCGCCCTGAGGAGGTACCAAAACTTCTGTTCCTTCAAGCATTTTTAATAAACCTTGTTGTACTCCTTCGCCACTGACATCACGTGTGATAGAAGCGTTATCGCTTTTGCGTGCAATTTTATCAATCTCATCTATATATACAATACCTCTCTGCGCTGCCTCCACATCATAATCACAGTTTTGGAGTAGACGGGTTAACATACTCTCTACATCTTCTCCAACATAGCCCGCTTCAGTAAAGACAGTGGCATCAACAATGGCGAATGGCACATTTAAAAGCTTAGCAATTGTTTTTGCAAGCAATGTTTTACCAGTACCGGTTTCACCAATCATAATCACATTGCTCTTTTCTATTTCTACATCATCTTTAATGGTGGTTGGTAGGTTGATACGTTTAAAGTGATTGTATACCGCAACACATAGTATTTTCTTTGCTTCATCTTGGCCAATAATGTATTGGTCCATGAATTTTTTGATGGCAATAGGCTTTTGTACTTTTAAGGTACCAGCTTTGCCAGCTTCCTTTTTTTGATGGAATTCTTTATTGACAACTTCATGAGCGTGCTCAATACAATGCTCGCAAATATGACCTTCTTGTCCAGCAATAAGTATTTTCACTTCTGCTCTGCTTCGGCCACAAAAAGAACATTGTATATTTTCTGTCTTACTCATTTTAATTATTCTAATTTTTATAAACTCTTAGCAATTTTATCTACGATACCGTATTCAACTGCTTCTTTGGCATTCATCCAGTAGTCTCTGTCAAAATCGGCCATAATCTGCTCCATTGATTTATTACAGTTCTTAGCTAGAATTTGCGCGCCCAATTCTTTAGTCTTTCTTATTTGTTCTGCTTGAATTTCGATGTCAGCACTTGTCGCTTGAAAATAACCACCCAAACTTGGTTGATGTATCATCACTTCTCCATGTGGGAAAATAGTGCGCTTTCCTTTTTCGCCCATGCTCAATAAGATCGAACCCATACTTGCTGCTAAGCCCATACAAATAGTATGCACAGGGCTCTTAATTAAGTTCATGGTATCAAACATCACCATGCCACTTGTCACCACGCCACCTGGACTATTGATGTAAAAATGGATTGGCTCGCCTGGTTTATCTGCATCCAATAATAAAAGTTTAGTCACAATATCCTTTGCAGACTTATCGTCTACAACACCCCATAAATAGATGGATCTTTTTTCAAAAAAGATTTGTTCCATTTTTCTATTCAAAAAGGATGGCGCATTGTCTTCTTTTTTTTCTTCTTTGTGGTCTTCCTCATCTTCCATTAAAAAACGATTGGTCAGTATCATATAAACAGTTTAAATTATTTTAATTATTTCTTTACTTTTCTTGGGTTGGTTAACAATACTTCGTCTACCAATCCATATGCCTTGCCTTCTGCAGCGGTCATCCAAAAATCTCTATCACAATCTTTAGCAACTAATCCCACATCCTTATGGGTATGCGTGGCTATGACTTCGTATAGTTCGTGTTTTAACTTCTTGATTTCTCTAGCGGTAATTTCAATATCAGATGCTTGTCCCCCAATTGCACCACTAGGTTGATGTAACATGATTCTACTATGTCTTAGTGCAGTTCTTTTACCTTCCACACCAGCGCACAATAAAATGGCTCCCATGCTTGCTGCCATACCTGTACAAATGGTAGCCACATCTGGGCTTATGAATTGCATGGTATCATAAATGCCTAATCCAGCATAGACACTTCCGCCTGGGCTATTGATATACATTTGAATGTCCTTTGTGCGGTCTGTACTTTCAAGGAAAAGCAATTGTGCTGTAACAATATTGGCTACATAGTCATTGATGCCTTCACCCAGGAAGATGATTCTGTCCATCATCAAACGGCTAAACACATCCATACTTGCTACATTCATTGGTCTTTCTTCAATAATATAGGGTGTCAAATTGGTCACACTATTTTGATATTGATGAAGACTGTTACTTCCGATCCCTCTGTGTTTGATCGCGTATTTTTCGAATTCTTTTCCTATGTTCATAATTGCTTTTTTCAGATTGTAAAGGTAAAACCTATTCTCCTAAGCTATTGCAAAAAGGGTGCCAAATTTGGCCCAAAACAACGGGGAAGCACAAAAGCCCCCGAAATGGGGGCTTCAAAATCATTAATGTTGCTATTTAGCCTAATAATTTTTTTAAATTAGGCTAAATAGTAAAAGCCCCCGAAATGGGGGCTTTTACTATAAAAAATGTGCTAATTAGTGCTTATGGTTATTCAATAAATCTGCAAATTTCTCTGCTGCAATTGGTTCTTCTTTGGCAGTCACTTCTGCCTCTAAAGCATTGAATAATTTATCTGTGCTAATTCTGTGGTAACTATCTTCTACAAATTTTCTGTCTTGCATCATACGAGCAGCGTAGTCCTCTAACCATTGGTCATTGTCACCCAATGCACCTAATTGTCCACCCATATAACTCATCAATTGTTGCTTTGCAAAATTCTTTAAATCATCTGCTACTACTTCTACTTTATAGTCCTTGATTAATTGTGTGCTAATTACAGTCCACTTTAATTGATCTTGGAAAACTGGGTATTCTTTTTCTGCTTCTTCTTCTGTTCTTTGTTTGTCTCCACCTTTTTGTAACCAACGCTTTAAAAAAGCAACTGGAAAGTCCATTTTAGTTTGCTCAATTAAACCATGATAAATTTGGTCATGCACTTGATTTTTTGCTTGTTGATCATAATACCCTTCAATATCTTGTTTTACTGCAGCTTTAAATTCGGCTTCGTTGGTGATGGCTTGATTAGGGTAGGTTACTGTAAATAAGGTTTCATCTATAGGTGCTTTTTCAACTAGACCAACTTTAGTGATCAAAAGTTTAAAATATTTCTCAGCATCCTCTTTTGTCAATGCCAAATCATTTAAAATAATATCTAATTCCTTATCGTCAAAAGCCTTCTTTAATTGAATAATAACGGTATCCTCCTTCTTTAACCCAATGAATTGTTTTCTTTGTTTTTCACTAAAGTATTTGATCAATAAAGAGTTGTCTTTTTTTATACCGCCTTCAATTTCATGACCGTCTTTATCTGATTCAATGAAAGTCACGTTCAATACATTGTCTTCACTTGTTGAAGTTTCAGGTTCAGTCATGTTGCCATTTCTGATTTGCAGACGCTCTACTTCGCTTTGAATCATCTCGTCTGTTACTTGAATTTTATAGCGCTTTACTTTGATGTCTTTTGTTTTAATTTCAAATTTTGGCTTTAATCCAATTTCAAAAGAGAAATCATAATCAGTTGGATTGTTATGATCCATGTTGGCAAAAGCAGTAGCCAATGGGAGTGGTTGTGCAAAAATGTCAATCTGCTCTTTAGAAATATATTGGTTCATCTCTTGTTCTACCGATTTTAAGATTACATCGGTGAAAACAGCTTGTCCATACATTTTTTTAATCATACCAGCAGGCACCATTCCTTTTCTGAATCCTGGAATATTAGCCGTTTTGGCTTGCTTTTTTAAGGTTGTCTCGTAAGTTGACAAATAGTCTTCTTTTGAAATTGTCACCGTTAATTGATCATTTAACGGCGCAATGTTTGTTCTTTTTATGGTTGCCATAGGTCTTGCTTTTCTTCTTAATTGAAATGTTTAAGGGGGGCGAAGGTACAATTTTTGATTTTAAATAAGGCATTATGACAAGAAAAAGGCCCCAATTTGGGGCCTTTTTCTGTGCGGATGGAGGGGGTCGAACCCACACGCCTCGCGGCGCTAGATCCTAAGTCTAGTGCGTCTGCCAATTTCGCCACATCCGCTTAGGGGCTGCAAACTTAATAGATATTTTTTAAAATTGGTCTAACAACCCGACAATTTCCTCTAAATACGTTTGATCAATTGCATCAAAATGAGCTAATTCAGTACTATCAACATCTAAAACGCCAACTATTTGACCATTTTGAAAAACAGGTACCACAATTTCAGACCTGGATGCACTACTACATGCAATATGTCCAGGAAATTTTTCAACATCATCCACAATTAAAGTGATGCCTTTTTCCCAAGATGTTCCACAAACACCGCGTCCTTTTTTAATTCTTGTACAAGCCACAGGGCCTTGAAATGGGGCAAGCACCAATTCATCCGATTCCACCCAATAAAAGCCCACCCATAACCAATTGAACTGCTCTTTTAGAGCTGCAGTAATATTACCAAGGTTGGCTACTAAATTATGCTCTCCAGCCATCAAACCTTTGATTTGAGGAATCAATGATTCGTACTGTGATTTTTTATCTCCATCTTGGATGATTAAGTCTTCTGCCATTAGTTTGATTTTCTAAAAATGGATTGCAAATCTTTTTTCTCGATGCGCACAACAAAAACAATAAACGCAAAAATTAATATAGATGCAAATAAATAATTGAAAGGTTGATTTGTTGAAACAAGATGCAACAAAAGGTTGATGCCATAGACCAATAAAGTAATGATAAAATAGGCAATCAATTTTTTGGTGGCGTAAGGAACAGGATAAACTTGTTGTCCCCAAAAATAACTTACCACCATCATGGAACCATAACAAAAGAAGGTGGCCCAAGCACTTGCCATATAACCAAAATGAGGAATTGCTAAATAATTAATAAGGATGGTGATAAGCGCACCAAATAAGGTAATCCAGGCGCCCGCCATGGTTTTATTACTTAGCTTATACCAGATACTTAAATTATAGTATACCCCTAAAAACATATTTGCAATTAATAAAATCGGCACCACTTTAAGACCCACATACATGGCTGGATTCTGAATAAACAATTTCCAAATATCAATATACAACATCACAAATAAAAACATCACACACAAACTGATCACAAAAAATTTCATGACTTTGGCATATGTTTTTTGTGCTTGATCTGTTTCGGCTTGTTTGAAGAAGAATGGTTCGGCACCCATGCGGAATGCTTGAATAGAAATGGTGATTAAAATTGCTAGTTTATAACAAGCACTATACACGCCCACCATGGCTTTATTGGCATCCACCGTTTCGCCAGGCCCCCACCATCCCAACATAATACGGTCCAATGTTTCATTGATCATCCCGCCAAATCCGACCAAAACAAGTGGAAGTGCATACACTATCATACTCCTCCATAATTTAAAGTTGAATTTAAATCGGATGGCCCTGATTTCTTTTTGTAATAAGAGCAATACAAAAATATTTTGCACAATACCCGCTATTAAAATATAACCCACTTCCCAATTTGGTTGATAAAGCTTTTGTAAAAAACTATGAGGATGGGTTTGTACATAATTTGGTAAAAGACTGATGAAGCTATAGGTAGCAAGAATATTAATTATGATGCCACCAACTTTGATTAATGCGAATTTTTTGGGACGCTCTTGCATTCTTAATCTTGAAAAAGGAATTGTGGTCAAAGCATCTAATGCCACAATCCAAGCAAGCAAACTAATGTATTCTGGGTGAAGTGGAATTTGAAGTAGTTCGGCCAACGGGATTTGCCAAGTAAACAATCCAATCATCACAAGTAAGGTCACAAATAACATCGAAAAGCTACTCGTGTTATAAATCTCGGCTTCATTTTCTTTAGTCCCAAACTTAAAGTAGGCAGTCTCCATGCCATGAGCAACTATGACATTCAAAAAGGGAATAAATGCATAGACAATCGAATTCTCCCCATAAGCAATATCAGAAAGCTTATAGGTCAAATAGGGGGTAAGCAAATAGCTAATAAACCTTGCGGCTATTGAACTAAGTCCGTACCATGCGGTTTGTCCGACTAATTTTTTTATACTACTCAAGGTGTTGAAATTACAGCTAAATTAGTGAAAATAGTTTTGTTTATCTTCACGCAGTAAAGCGCATCTTTATGAGAGTCATAATTCAAAGAGTATCAGAGGCCAGCGTCAAAGTGGATGGCGTAATTATTGGGTCCATCCAAGCGGGCTTATTGGTCCTATTAGGCATACACAATGAGGATACATTGGAGGATATTCAATGGATTTCGAATAAGCTAGTGCAGATGCGTATTTTTGATGATGCAGATGGGGTCATGAACCAGAGTGTACAAGCAATAGATGGTTCGATCTTATTAATTAGCCAATTCACATTGTACGCCGCTACCAGAAAGGGGAATCGCCCTTCCTATATTGCCGCTGCAAAACCCGAGATAGCGATTCCAATTTATGAGCAGATGATTCTTCAATTGAACAAGGATCTAGGCAAGCCAATTGCTACTGGGCAATTTGGGGCAGACATGAAAGTGGCACTTATAAACGATGGTCCAGTGACCATTATGATTGATTCAAAAAACAAGGAATAATATGTCTAATCAAATCACAATTCAAGCAGCACAAGATCAGGTGGATCAGTGGATCAAGACCATCGGGGTAAACTATTTTAGTGAGTTAACTAATTTGGGTGTCTTGATGGAAGAAGTAGGGGAACTCTCTAGATTGATGGTGCGCAAATACGGGGATCAATCCTTTAAAAATAAAGAAGCTAGCGCAGACCTGGGGGACGAGATGGCCGATGTACTTTTTGTACTGATTTGCTTAGCCAATCAAACAGGTGTTGATTTGACTGCAGCATTGGAGAAAAATATCCAAAAGAAAACCATTCGAGACAAAGAAAGGCACCAAAACAATGAAAAATTACAACCATAATCTTTTCTCGACCTATATTTGCAATCTATGAGTAAGACAGTTACATGCTGCCATTTTCATGCATCCTACTACTTGGAAAGCAAGTGGACACGTGGATAGTTTTAGTGACCCATTGATTGACAATAAAGACAGTAAAAAAAGATACCGTGTAGATCATTTAATTGAAGCACATGCTGATAAGTTAAATGAAGAAGCAACTAAGGCCGCCGACGGAGGTGCTGCATTGCGTGACCGTGCTACACAATTATTAGCCGATATGGACACTTTGCTTGCAAATGATGATTTTGCTGGTTTAGGTGCTTTGATTCAAGCAAATAAAATACAGTGTAGTGTTAGTGGAACAAGTAACTGGACAGAAATCCGTCAATTTAATTTGATGTTCTCTACAGAATTAGGTTCCGTTGCAGAAGATGCCAATACCATTTATTTAAGACCAGAGACTGCACAAGGTATTTTTGTGAATTTCTTGAATGTGCAAAAAACTGCAAGGATGAAAATTCCTTTTGGGATTGCACAAACTGGTAAGGCCTTTAGAAATGAAATTGTGGCCCGTCAATTTATATTTAGAATGCGTGAGTTCGAGCAAATGGAAATGCAATTTTTTGTAAAACCAGGAACCCAAAAAGCATGGTACGAGCATTGGAAAAATGAGCGCATGAATTGGCATTTAAGTTTGGGTATTGCAGCAGATAAATACCGTTTTCATGACCACGTTAAATTAGCTCACTATGCGGACGCAGCTTTAGATATTGAATATGAATTCCCATTTGGTTTTAAAGAAGTAGAAGGAATTCATTCTAGAACAGATTATGATTTAACACGTCATCAAGAATTTAGTAAAAAGAAATTACAATATTTTGATACAGAAATCAATCAGCATTATGTGCCATATGTGATTGAAACTTCGATAGGTTTAGATAGAATGTTTTTATTGATTTTATCTAATGCTTATGAGGAAGAACAAATTCAAAAAGAAGACGGCACGACTGATTCGAGAGTAGTTTTGCATTTGCCTGCAAAATTAGCCCCTATCAAATTAGCCATA
>RFSD01000073.1 GCA_009924165.1 Chitinophagia bacterium
ACGTTCCACGTGGAACGTTTTATTTAATCATTCCATCTTATCTTTGCAACCTTATGTTTCCAAAATACAATGTCATAGTAGTAGGAGCGGGCCACGCGGGTTCTGAGGCAGCGGCGGCAGCGGCCAACATGGGCTCTAAGGTCCTGTTGATCACTATGAACATGCAGACCATTGCACAAATGAGCTGCAATCCTGCAATGGGTGGTATTGCAAAGGGTCAAATTGTGAGAGAAATAGACGCCCTGGGTGGATACAGCGGAATTGTATCTGATTTAAGTACGATTCAGTTTAGAATGTTGAATAAAAGCAAGGGTCCGGCAATGTGGAGCCCTAGAGCACAAAACGATCGACACCTATTTGCAAGCAAGTGGAGAGAAATGCTAGAGCTTACACCGAATGTTGATTTTTATCAAGACTCTGTAAATGAATTGATTATAAAAAACGGAAAGGCATGCGGTGTGAAAACAAGCATGGGGCATGAGATCTTAGCTGACGCGGTGGTGATCACTAGTGGCACCTTTTTAAATGGCATCATGCATATTGGTGAAAAGCAAATGGGTGGCGGCCGTGTGGCAGAGAGAGCGGCTACTGGGATTACAGAACAGCTTGTTTCGTTTGGACTTGAATCAGATAGGCTTAAAACCGGAACACCCCCAAGAGTGGATGGCAGAAGCTTGGATTATTCTAAAATGGAAGAACAAAAAGGAGATGAAGAGGTGGTGGGCTTTAGTTATATGGATATTCCAAGGGTTAAAGCGGCAGATCAGCGCTCTTGCTGGATTACCTATACAGACCCTATCGTACATGATATTTTAAAAACAGGATTTGATAGAAGTCCAATGTATCAAGGCCGTATTGAGGGCGTGGGTCCAAGATACTGTCCAAGCATTGAAGATAAAATCAATCGGTTTGCAGATAGAGAAAGACACCAATTATTTGTGGAGCCAGAAGGCTGGAATACGGTAGAGGTTTATGTGAACGGATTTAGCACAAGTTTGCCAGAAGAGGTTCAGTATCAAGCACTTAGAATGGTCCCGGGCTTTGAAAACGCAAGAATGTTCCGCCCTGGTTATGCAATTGAATATGATTTTTTCCAACCCACTCAATTAAGGTATACACTCGAAACCAAGGCAATTGAAAATCTTTATTTTGCTGGACAAATTAATGGCACAACGGGCTATGAAGAAGCGGCGTGTCAAGGGATGATGGCCGGCATGAATGCACATTTAAAAATAAACGAAAAGCCGCCATTTATTTTACAAAGAAGCGATGCTTATATTGGAGTGTTGATAGATGATTTAATTAGCAAAGGAACAAACGAGCCATATAGAATGTTTACCTCTAGGGCCGAGTTCAGAACATTGTTGCGTCAAGATAATGCAGATTTAAGGTTGACAGAAATATCCTACAATTTAGGTTTAGCAAGTATTGAGCGCATGCGCAAAGTACAAGATAAAAATAACTATGTAGCAGAGATAAAAAACACATTGAATACACATTCCATTGAACCAGATGAAATCAATGCATTTCTTGCTACCATTGATTCTGCGGCGATGAACGAAAAACAAAAAGCAGCTAAATTAGTTTTAAGACCCAATATTAGTTTACAACAATTAATGGACCACTCGGTTTCATTAAACGAAAAACTTCAAGGCAACGATCCTGATTATTTAGAACAAGCCGAGATCCAAGTAAAGTACGAAAGGTATATAGAGAAAGAAAAAGAAATCGTGGAAAGGATGTCTGCGCTGGAGCACAAGACCATACCAGATAGTTTTGATTACGATAAAGTGCCAGCGCTCTCTATAGAAGCGATGCAGAAGTTTAAAAAAATTAGACCAATCACCATTGGCCAGGCAAGCAGAATTAGCGGCGTGAATCCTAGTGATATACAAATTCTGATGGTATACATGGGCAGATAATACATCAAAAACCCCTCATCGCCATTTATCAAAAAAAGAGGAGTTCCCCTTTGTTGAATCGTTGTTTTTAGTAGCTTTAGAAAGACGAGTTTCCATCATTTCCCCAAAATATTTTGGAGTAAAATTGGGCCCTTATTTTTTTATTCAAAACCAAAATCAACCGCGTATGAGGAGGATTATTTTATCTCTTCTTTTACTTGTAATTGGAGCAACTGCATTTTCGCAGGAGACTTTTCCAATTAATGGAGTAAGAGACACGAGAACAGGTGTGTATGCGTTTACCAACGCAACCATCGTTCAAAACGAAAAAACAAAAATTGAAAAAGGAACACTTGTAATTAAGCAAGGAAAAATTGTTGCCGTTGGTGCAGCGGTTGAAATTCCTAAAGAAGCAATTGTTGTTGACTGTAATGGAAAGTTTATCTATCCTAGTTTTGTAGATCCTTTAACAGACTATGGTGCAAATACGCCAAAGCGCGGTGCAGCTGGATTTAACTTCGGCGCACCAGGTCAGTTTCTATCAAATAAGCCAGGCGCATATAACTGGAACCAAGCAATTAAGCCAGAAGTCAATGCGGTAGAGTCTTTCAGCATTGATGATGCAACTGCTGTTGGTTTTAGAAACAATGGTTATGGAACCGTGTTTACACATGTGAAAGATGGTATTGCAAGAGGAACAGGCGCGGTTGTTACATTAGCGGGTACAAACGAAAATCAAACTATTTTAAAATCAAAAGCTGCACAAGTGTTTTCTTTTGATAAAGGAACTTCTACACAAACTTATCCTAGCAGCTTAATGGGAAGCATTGCCTTGTTGCGTCAAACTTATTTAGATGCAAAGTGGTATGCAACCAAGCCGGCTTCAGAGGGTGTGAATTTATCGTTAGAGGCTTTTAATGCAAACGCAAGTTTACCACAAATTTTTGTAGCAGACGATAAGTGGTCAACCCTAAGAGCAGATCGTATTGCAAAAGAATTTGGAACACAATATATTATTAGAGGTGCTGATAACGGTTACCAAAGAATAGATGAGTTGGCCAAAATAAAAGCGTCTTATATATTAGGTCTTGATTTTCCGGTTGCACTGGATGTGGAAGACGCAAACGATGCAAGGTTTGTTGCCTTGTCAGAAATGAAACATTGGGAATTAGCGCCAACCAATCCTGCAGCATTTGAAAAAGCGGGCATCAGTTTTAGTATTAGCATGGCTGATATGAGAGACGGAAAGCAGTTTTTAGCCAATCTTAGAAAAGCGGTTCAATATGGACTTTCTGAGACAAAGGCTTTAGAGGCTTTAACAAAAACACCCGCACAACAAATAGGTGTATATGATCAGGTGGGTTCATTAGAGGTGGGTAAATTGGCCAATTTCTTAATTACTACAGAGTCTATTTTTAATAGCAATGCAAAAATTATTGAAAACTGGATTCAAGGAAATAAGTATGATGTAAACGGTTCGGAGTGGAACAGCTTTGCTGGCAAATACAAACTAACCGTTAACAATGCTGGTACAAAAACAGACTACACGGTAGAAATTAAAAAAGACCTATCCGCAAATGTAATTGGGTCAGACACTGTAGCTGCAAAAATTGCGGT
Source organism: Chitinophagia bacterium (assembly GCA_009924165.1). Taxonomy (GTDB): domain Bacteria; phylum Bacteroidota; class Bacteroidia; order Chitinophagales; family Chitinophagaceae; genus Sediminibacterium. The sequence continues at coordinate 3,519 of RFSD01000073.1, forward strand.
GAGCGATGCCATGGTTAAAATAAGTTTTCCAGAAAAAAAGGGTCGTGGTGTTGAAAGCATTCGCCTAAGCGGTGTAATCGCAAGCGGCGGCTGGAATGGATTTGGAACAGATGCAAAAGGCGGCAAGTTGACTTGGTCTGCAAGCTTAGTTGCCCCTGCAACTGCTGCTGTGGAGGAAAAGAAAACAGTGGAGCCAGTGAAATTAATTTCAAAAGTAACTTATCCATTTGTTGGATTGGGTAACGAAACCATCCCACAACAAGAAACAATTTTAATTAAGAACGCAACGGTATTGACCAACGAAAAAGAAGGCACTTTACAAAACACAGACGTGCTTTTAAGAGCGGGTAAAATTGCAAAAATTGGAAAGGCGTTGACCGAAGCGGGCGCAAGAGTATTAGATGGTACCGGTAAATATTTAAGTGCTGGTATCATTGATGAACATTCGCATATTGCAGCGCTATCCATTAACGAAGGCTCACAATCTACCACCGCAGAAGTAAGGGTTGGAGATAACATGAATCCAGAGGACATCAATATCTATCGTCAGTTAAGCGGCGGCGTGACCTCTTCTCATATCCTACACGGAAGTGCGAACACAATTGGTGGCCAAACACAATTGATTAAATTAAGATGGGGCGCCACAGACGAAGGGTTGAAATTTGCGGGTGCAGATCCATTCATCAAGTTTGCCTTGGGTGAAAACGTAAAGCGCACCACGTCTACCAACAACAATCGTTTCCCTGATACGAGAATGGGTGTTGAAGAAGTATTGACAGACGCGTTTGACAAAGCGGTGGATTATCAAAAAGCAATGAAAGCAAATCCAACAACGACAAGAAGAGATTTAGAATTAGAGGCCTTGACGGAGATCATGAATAAAAAACGTTTTATCACTTGTCACTCTTATGTACAAACCGAAATTACCTATGCGATGCGCGCGGTTGAAAAGTTCAAAGCACAGGGTTATGATTTCAACATCAACACTTTTACCCATATTTTAGATGGATATAAGGTAGCAGATAAAATGAAAGTGCATGGCGCTAGCGCAGCAACCTTCTCTGATTGGTTTGCATATAAAACAGAGGTGGCTGACGCAATTGCTTACAATGCCGCAATCTTGCACAATGTGGGTGTGAATACAGTGATTAATTCAGATGATGCTGAAATGGCGCGTCGTTTGAATCAAGAAGCTGGAAAAGCTGTAAAATATGGTGGTGTGTCTGAAGAGGAGGCCTTGAAGATGGTTACTTTAAATCCAGCAAAAGCGCTTCATGTTGATAATAAGGTTGGAAGCATCAAAGTGGGTAAAGACGCAGACGTAGTGTTATGGAGCGAGCATCCATTAAGCATCTATGCAAAATCTTTATACACTATTGTAGATGGTACTGTTTATTTTGACCGTGAAAAAGAAGCGGAGCGTAGCAAACAAGTCACTGCAGAAAGAACAAAGCTGATCCAAAAAATGTTAGGCGATAAAAGAGCCGGCATGCCAACAAGACCAGCTACACCAACAACACAAATATTATTAGAGTGTGGAGACCATGATCACAATGAAGGTCTTAACACTATTTACGAATCTCAAAAAAACTAAACCATGCAAAAGAAATATTTAAGCATTTTTGCTCTTGCGTTGTTGGGTTTAACTGCAAGTGCACAAGACAACGTGTATCCAGCTGCAATACAAAAAGGGGTAATCGTTATCACACACGCCACGGTGCATGTTGGAAACGGAACTACTTTGACAGACGCATCTGTTGCGTTTGAAAATGGAAAAATTATTGGCGTGGGCAATGTTTCTGTTCCAGCTGGCGCCAAAGTGATTGATGGAACTGGCAAACAAGTTTATCCGGGTTTAATCCTACCAACATCCGATTTAGGACTAAGAGAAATTAGCTCTGGCGTACGCGGAAGTAATGATCATACGGAAATTGGAGAAAACAATGCCAACATTAGATCGATCGTGGCATACAATACAGATTCAAAAATTATTGGTGTGTTGCGTGAGAATGGTATTTTGTTAGCAGGTGTTGCACCAGAAGGCGAATTGATCGAGGGCCAATCAAGTGTGGTACAATTAGACGCATGGAATTATGAGGATGCAGCCTATAAAATGGACAATGGATTGTATATCAACATGCCAAGCTTGATGCCACGTCGTGGTGGTCGCATGGCTTTTGTTCGTCCTGGTCCTGGAGGCGATCCAGTAAAAGCCGCGATGGAAAAAATTGAAACCATCAAAACCTTTTTCACAGACGCTAAAGCATATTACCAAGAAAAAACACATGCTGCAAATAATTTAAAATTGGAAGCGGTGCGTGGTTTGTTTGACGGCAAGCAAAAATTATTTGTACGCGCAAACGAAGTAAAGCAAATGTTATTGGCGATGGACCTTGCAAAATCTTTTGGATTTAAATTGGTGATTGTGGGTGGAACAGAAGCCTATCAAATTGCAGATTTACTAGCCGAAAATAATGTACCGGTTATTTTAGATCGTCAACACGCTTTGCCAACCATGGAAGACGACGATGTGGATCAGCCTTATAAAACACCAGCAGCATTGCAAAAAGCAGGTGTATTATTTTGTTTGAATGATACACACGATCAAAGTCGTTTTCGTAATCTTGCTTTTAATGCAGGTACTGCTGCTACTTATGGTTTAACTAAAGAGCAAGCGCTTTCTGCAGTAACATTAAATCCAGCTAAAATATTAGGTATCGAAGATAAAACAGGTACCATTGAAACCGGTAAAGATGCGAACCTTTTAATTGTGAATGGCGACTTGTTAGACATGAAGTCTAGTGTGATTGGTCAGGCATTTATCCAAGGCCGCAATGTTTCTTTAGACAATAAAGGCAAGCAATTATATGAGCGCTACAAGCACAAGTATCAATTAAAATAACCTTAAACCCATTCGCTCATTATGCTATTTTAAATAGCAATGTACAAGTGGAAAAATAAGTTTCCTCCCAGCTCGGTAAATCTGAACTGGGAGGATTTTTTTTGGCTAACTTAGCAGCATGTCCAAAAAACTATTTTTACTAGATGCGCTGGCCTTAATTTATAGGGCCTATTATGCACTCATCCGTACTCCAAGAATCACTAGCACAGGAATCAATACCAATGCCCAGTTTGGGTTTACTAATACCCTATTAGAGATTATTAAAAAGGAAAACCCCTCCCATATAGCCGTATGCTTTGATACACATGCGCCTACAGAAAGACATACCGACTTCACCGATTATAAAGCAAATAGAGAAGCGGCGCCTGAAGATTTATTAAGCTCATTACCACATATTAAAGCCATCATAGAGGGCTTTAATATTCCAGTAGTAGAGTGTGATGGTTACGAGGCGGACGATGTAATTGGCACATTGGCTTGGCAGGCTGCAGACTTGGGTTATGAAGTTTACATGGTAACCCCCGATAAAGATTATGGTCAATTATTAGTGAAAGAGAATGTATATATGTGGAAGCCGCCAGCATTTGGGAATGAAAGAGAAATCTTAGATGCCGAAAAAATAAAAGCCAAATGGGATATTGCGCGCGTAGACCAAGTGATAGACATGTTGGGACTAATGGGTGATGCCGCTGATAATATTCCAGGAATTCCTGGCGTGGGTGAAAAGACCGCGGCTAAATTATTAAAAGAGTATGATACGCTCGAGGGTGTGTTAGCAAATGCAGATAAGATCAAAGGCGCGATGGGTGAAAAAGTGCGGGCTGGAAAGGAGTCGGCCATCATGAGTAAAAAGCTAGCAACCATTATTACCAATGTGCCAGTTCAGTTTCACGAAGAAGATTATCGGTTATCCGAAAAAAATATTCCTGCATTAACTGAGATTTTTAATTTATTAGAATTCAAGACCCTTGGCAAACGCATTTTGGGTGGTGACTTTGAAGTGGTGGTGCCGCAAGACCCAGAAGTGCAAACAGATTTATTTGGCAACGAAGTCAAATCTAAAAAAACAAATGTAAAAACAAAAACGATTGTGCTTGATTCAGAAGCTGGCACACAGTCCTTTTTAGAACCTAATGACGAGCCGGGTAATCCGGGTTATGATGACGATGAAGAAGTTTCTGATTTACCGAAATTAATTGCAAATAAAAACATTGAAAACACGCCAC
>RFSD01000074.1 GCA_009924165.1 Chitinophagia bacterium
GCAGTATCCCTTATAGACTTCGTCGCATAAATGATATTCACCACTGAAAGTAATAATAACATACCCACTAATTGATGCAATTGTGCCATCCACTCAAAATTTCCCCAAGTTCCAGGAATGATGTTTTTACTTGTCAATACAGAGAACACGCCAAGTAATACCTGCAACAATACAAAGTACAAAGGCAACTTATTGACATTACTCCAAAACAAGTTCCCCTGAATTTTACGCATTTGAGCAACCCAATAAATGATCACTACCAATAAAATATATGCCAAACCACGGTGCACAAAATGTATCCAAGTGGTATTGTCTATTGCATTTAAGAAAAAGCTTTCCTTACCCATTAAATGTGTAGGAATCCACTCTCCATTGATGGTTGGCCAAGTGCTTGCTACGTTGGCAGCTTTATGTCCAGCCATTAAAGCACCGTAAATTAATTGAAAAAACAAAAGCCCAAGTACGACCCAAGCCCAAACACGAAAGCCTTTGAAACTATTTTGTGCTTCTACACTTAAATGTGCTTTTTCAACAGGTTTTACTTTCAATGAAAGTGCAAACCAATAAGTATAAGATAGTAAGCCCAATGCAAAAATAAAATGTAACGCTAATCGAGTAGGTTTTACATATACCGCATCCCCTTCTAAACCGCTTGCAACCATGATCCAACCTATTGCTCCTTGCAAAGCTCCTAAGAAAAATAAGATCACCAAAGGACGAATCATTGCAGGTTGGAAATAATTTTTTACAATAAAATATATAAAACCAAATGCAAATACTAGTCCAATGGTACGCGCCCATAAACGGTGAAACCATTCCCAAAAAAAGATGAACTTAAAATTATCAATCGTAAAGTCAAAATTCAATAATTGAAATTGTGGTGTCGTTTTATATTTTTCAAATAAGGCCAACCATGCCGCTTGATTTAGTGGAGGCAAGGTGCCAGTGACTACGTCCCACTCTGTAATAGACAAACCACTACCAGTTAAACGCGTAATACCTCCTAATGCAATTTGCACAATGGTCATGGCTACACCAAGGATCAACCAATTGGCAACCGCGCGAGATTTCTTGTCTTGTAGTTCCATAGATAAATTTACTTCTAACTAGCTCAAAATGATATAGGACCTAAGCCCTTAAATTATTACACAAAGTTACTAAGTAAATCTTCAAGGAAGTGGAATTAAAAGCAAGAATCATCCTGCTATTTAAGATAGATTTTAGTTTGTGAAAAAGAATAAAAGGATCTACTAAAGAACTTGAACAAAATTGAAGCAGGATCCATAGTTCAGTTTCAATTGACTTTGATATATTTGAACCAATTAAATGAATAGCATTGCCAAAACTGCTTAATTATTATCAAGCCGACAAACTGGAAGCGGGCTGCGACGAAGCGGGCCGAGGTTGTTATGCCGGACCGGTCTTTGCAGCGGCTGTGATTTTGCCAAAGGATTTTTACCACCCCTTAATCAATGATAGCAAAAAATTAACTGAGCAACAAAGAGTGGCATTGGTGCCAATCATTAAAGAAGCAGCAATTGCTTGGGCCATTGGTAGTCAGACCCCCGCTCAAATTGATGAGATCAATATTTTAAAAGCGAGCATTCAAAGTATGCACCTTGCATTGGATCAACTAAAAAAACGCCCACAATTTATTGCGGTGGATGGGAATCGTTTTTATCCCTATAAAAAGGTACCTCATCAAACCATCATTAAGGGCGATGGGCTATATGGACATATAGCCGCAGCCAGTATCCTTGCAAAAACTGCACGTGATGCTTATATGATTGAGTTACACAAAAAGTACCCACAATATGGATGGGCGCAAAATAAAGGATACGGCACTGCTGCGCATCGCGCAGCCATCGCACTTCATGGCCTTTGTGATGAACACCGCAAAAGTTTCAAGATTTAATAATCCCAAACCCCGGCACCCTGGCGAATGATTTCGTAATTATCCGTTGTGCAATCCACTACGGTAGAAGGAATCATCCCTCCAATCCCACCATCCACCACCATATCAATTTGTTTACCCCAGTTTTCTTGAATCAATTCGGGGTCAGTATATTCTTCTACTTCATCCCCCGGGAAACTAGCCGATAAAATAGGATGTCCCAAGGTTTTAATAATAGAGAGTGCAATTAAATTATCAGGAATACGCAGTCCGATAGTTTTTTTTCTGGACTGCAAAATTTTAGGCACTTCTTTGCTTGCAGGTAAAATAAAAGTGAAAGGACCAGGTAAAGCTTTTTTTAAAATTCGAAACAAACGATTATCAATACTCTTTGCATACAAACTTAAATCAATCAGGTCGGCACAAATAAAACTAAGGTTTGCTTTCTCAGGATCAACTTTTTTTATGGCACAAATTTTCTCAATTGCATCGTGTTTAAAAATAGAACAGCCCAACCCATATATAGTATCTGTGGGATACGCAATGATACCACCAGATTGAAGACAATCCACTACCATCGCTAATTGTCGAGGTTGAGGATTTGAGGGATGAATTTGAATTAGCATAAAGTTGAAAGGTAAAAATACCTATTTAATTACCTTAAAAATAACTTTAATTTGGTAAACGAAAGGCATGTTTCCCATTATCTACTTAGAAGAAAAAATACTGATCCGAAAAGCAGTGGCAGCTTGTATCGAACAACAAGAAGACTGCAAAGTGGTATACCAAACTGGCTCTATCGAAGCAATGGAAACCTATATCAACAACACAAAAGAAAGGATTGCGCTCTGCATTCTATCCGACGATTATGGACATCAAAGTTTACTAAAATTGATTCAAGTGATTCGTGCGCGAAATAGTTACACTTATATCTTATTAAAATCTAACGAAAAGCAAATCAATTCCATTTGTTATCTCATGAAGCATGGACTCAATGGCCTTTTTTTTACAGACGAGCCCATGATTGATTTAAAACAATGCGTACAAAGAAAAACCAAGTTTAATTTATCTGCAGACAAATGCAAACTCATTACAAAAAATGTACTGCAAGGTATTGATATCAAGGCTTTGAATTACAATAAAAATCCTTTAACGGAAAATGAAGTAAAATTTATTCAAGCTTGCACCAAGGATTATAGTTACGAAGAGATTGCGGAGTACTTACAAAAAAGTGTGTATACCATTTACGGCTATCGAGATCGGATCTTTAAAAAGTTAGCAGTAAAACAAAGGACCGCCATGGTGATGACAGCCCTTAAAAGAAATTATATCGATCTGTGAATCAGATGTATGAATTGGATTTGTGAATTGGAAATTATAAAATCTCCCAAGTTTCTTTTCCACGAATTAATTTATCTAAATCGCCCATGCCTTTACTAGTCATCGCTTCTTCTACTTGCAAAGCCATCATGTCTTCGTAACAAGGACGGTCAGCCGTATAGAACACACCAAAAGGACGAGGGAAATAAGCAGCGACTTCGCTTGGGTTATCAAACAAACGCACTAAAACTTGTGCTTTATAAAAATCTTTTTCGTCGTGGATCCATAAATCATCTGCACTGTACTTATCTCCTAAGGTCACTACTTCTGGACGCAATCCATCAAAGCGGATACCCATTTCATTATTCGCACCAAAAGTCAATGGCTTTCCTTGCTCTACAAATAAAGCATGTAAAGGCTTAGAAGCTTTCTCGGTGAACACCTCAAAAGCACCATCATTAAAAATATTACAGTTCTGATAAATCTCTAAGAACGAAGATCCTTTGTGCTGTTGAGCACGCGTGATCATGGTTTGTAAATGTTTTGGATCACGATCCATACTACGAGCAATGAAACTTGCATCCGCACCCAATGCCAAAGCAGCAGGATTAAAAGGATGATCAATGCTTCCCATTGGGGTGCTCTTAGTGATTTTATTTAATTCAGAAGTTGGAGAGTACTGACCTTTGGTTAAACCATAGATCTGATTATTGAACACTAAAAAATTCACATCAAAATTTCTTCTAAGCATATGAATGGTATGGTTACCACCAATACTTAAAGCATCACCATCCCCTGCTACAATCCAAACACTTAATTCTGGACGAGCCGCTTTTAATCCACTCGCAATTGCAGTGGCACGACCGTGAATAGAATGCATCCCAAAAGTGTTCATATAATAAGGGAAACGACTACTACAACCAATCCCACTAATAATCACAATATTCTCCTTAGGAACGCCAATGGTAGGCATCACTTTTTGCACCTGCGCCAAAATAGAATAGTCACCACAGCCAGGGCACCAACGCACTTCTTGGTCTGTCGCAAAATCTTTAGCTGTTAAGGCAGCCGCTTGAGGAAGTATTGTTTCAGTAGACATAATCAAATATTAGGAGGCAAAATTACTAAAAATAGCTCGTTTCTTCCCTAAAAGCCGCTTATTTCACCTTTCGGCCCTTCCAGGAATAGGTTTTTAGCTGTCCAAATAGGCCCGCAGCGATATTGTAGACAATATGGATCGGTTGATACAAAACAAAATGTTTTAGCTCCGGCTGTAGCTTAAAAAATTTAGCCACCGGATCCAAGAAAAATAATTCAAAGAAAGTTTTAAAAGCCAGCGCAATTAAAAGGGTACTCCAGCTACCCATGAATGCCAAACAAACAAAACTCAAATTAAAAAAATACACCAATGTCAAGACCATAGTAATGGAACGATCGTCATAATATCTTGCCTTACTCGCCCAACGAATTCTTTGCATGATAAATCCTTTCCAAGTATCCATCGCAGCAGTCAACACTATGGCATCGGGATGAAATAAATAACCCACAGGTTTATGCAAAGTCTGTTTCATTTTATGCATTAAAAACATATCATCACCACTTGCAATATGGTCTACACCTTGATAGCCACCCACTGCAATAAAAGCCGTTTTTTCAAAACCTAAATTAGCCCCATTGCTCATAGAGTGTTTACCAGCGCCCACTGCAGCAGCTGTGATTCCTTGTAATGCTAAAAAATCTAACAATTGAAATTGATTTAAAACACCTGCTGTTTTAATAAACATCACAGGCGCCGCCACAAAACAAGGTTGGTTGATTTGGATATACGCATTGTATAACAGCAACCATCTTTGAGGTACGATACAATCTGCATCGGTGGTCAATATCCAATCCCCTTTCGCTTCGGCAACTGCAATTTCAATCGCTTTCTTTTTATATGCCAAGGTCTCCCCTTCTTTACAATGATCTGCTAATTTCAATAAACGCAGTTGAGGATATTGCTGACTTAATGCATGTACAATAAACGCCGTATCGTCTTCAGAAAAATCATCGATCACAATAATTTCAAAAGCATCCGCAGGATAATCCTGATTCAAAATACTATCCACGCAGGCTTTGATATTCGAAGCTTCGTTTCGGGCAGGGATAATGACGGTGAATTGGGTGGCTGAGTTTTCGGGGCTAAGGGCTCCTAATTGATTAAACTGAAATTCACGCATTTTGCCAAACCAATAGCGGTAAGCCATTAAAATGACGGCATACATGATCGTTAAGATAGCAACAGTCCAATCCAATAGATACTCCATGCCACAAAGTTAAAGGGTAAAAATTTGGTAGAATCCTTAAAATCTTTGTACTTTTATATTAGTTGCATAACTAACTATATGTCAAACAACCAATTTAAAAGAGGGGAATTATACAGTGTCATCAATGGCGTTGCCTCTACCGCTGTTGCAAGAAGATTGCAAAAGAATTTTCGCAACGCAGGATTAGAAATTACCATTGAACAATGGTCCATCTTATACCATTTATGGAAGGAAGATGGTTTGAGTCAACAAGAATTATGCACGCGGACATTTAGAGACAAAGCGAGTATCACTAGGTTGATAGACAATATCGAAAAATTAGGATTGGTCGAAAGGATTGCATCTAAGGATGACAGAAGAGTCAACTTGGTTTATTTAACAGATGCCGCGAAACCCTTACAGGAAGCGACTTACAACCTTGCCAATCAAACAATGAATGAGGCATTACAAGGCATAAGTAAAGAAGAAATAGAAATAGTGAAAAGTGTTTTTCAACGCGTATACGAGAATAGTAAATAATTAAATTATATTTTTTATGGCAGCAACAATCCAAGGTGGAGAATGGATCATTAAAGAAGTGAAATCAGAAGATGTTTTCATTCCAGAAGAATTCAACGAAGAGCAGTTGATGGTTCGTGACATGTGTAGCCAATTTTTGGATACAGAAGTGTTACCAGTGGTAGAAAGAATGGACAAATTAGAGCCAGGTTTGATGCCAGGCTTATTAGAAAAAGCAGGCGAGCAGGGCTTATTAGGGGTTTCTGTACCAGAACAGTATGGCGGAATGGGCAAGGATTTCATCACGTCTACCATTGTAGCAGAATACCTTGGAGGAGGTTATTCTTTTTCTGTAGCCAACGCTGCACATACAGGTATTGGCACCCTTCCAATTTTATATTTTGGTACCGAAGCACAAAGAGCAAAATATGTACCCAAATTAGCAAATGGGGAGTTTAAAGGTTCTTATGGATTAACCGAACCAAATAGCGGATCAGATGCATTGAGTGCAAAGACCACTGCAAAATTATCTGCGGATGGCAAGCATTATATATTGAATGGACAAAAATGTTGGATCACCAATGGTGGATTTGCAGATATCTATACCGTATTTGCAAAAATAGATGGCGAGCAATTTACTGCATTCATTGTGGAGCGCGGCATGGAAGGCTTTACACTTGGACCAGAAGAACACAAAATGGGTATCAAAGGATCTTCTACAGTGCAATTGTATTTTCAAGATTGTAAAGTGCCAGTAGAAAATGTATTAGGAGAAATTGGAAGAGGACATATCATCGCATTCAATATTTTAAATATTGGAAGATTAAAATTAGGTGCTGCCACTATTGGTGGTGCAAGAAGAGCATTGAGCACAACCGTAAAATATGCCAAAGCAAGAGAGCAATTTAAATTACCAATTGTTAAGTTTGGTGCCATTAGACATAAGTTAGCCGAAATGGCACTTCGTTTATGGGTTGGTGAAGCAGCATTGTATAGAGTGGCAAAAAATATCGACGAAAAAGAACACGAACTATTAGCAGCAGGCAAAGATTTATCTGCAGCCTTATTAGGTGGTGCCGAAGAGTATGCGATTGAGTGCGCTATCTTAAAAGTATATGGATCAGAAGTATTGGATTTTGTAGTAGACGAAGGCGTTCAAATACACGGTGGTAATGGCTATAGTGATGAGTATGAAATTTCAAAAGCATACCGCGATAGTAGAATCAATAGAATCTACGAAGGCACCAATGAAATCAATCGTTTGCTGACAGTGGATATGGTATTAAAAAGAGCTATGAAAGGTCAGTTAGATTTAATGGGACCAGCAATGGGTGTACAAAAAGAGTTAATGAGTATCCCAGATTTTGGGGACGAAGACGATACACCATTTGCAAAAGAACATAAAGCAATTGCTAATTTTAAGAAATGTATTTTGATGGTAGCAGGCGCAGCAGTTCAAAAATTAATGATGACCTTAAGCAAGGAACAAGAAATTCTAATGAATATTGCAGATATGTCTATCATTACGTATCATGCTGAATCTGCTTTGTTAAGGTTAGAGAAATTAAGTAAAAC
>RFSD01000075.1 GCA_009924165.1 Chitinophagia bacterium
TGGTATGCATTGACTGCAAAAGCAGGCACTTACAATGATGCAGACCCTATTGGTGTTTTAGATGTGACCATTTTATCTAACAATATCTTAGACAAATTATTAGGCATTAAAGACCAACGTGTCGACAAAAGAATTGATTTTGTGGGCGGCATACGTGGGATGGAAGCGCTAGAAGCGAGAGTGGATAGCGGTGAGATGGCTTTAGCGATAAGCTTGTATCCAGTGACGATTGACCAATTATTCAATATCGCAGATGCGGGCGAAGTGATGCCACCAAAGAGCACCTGGTTTGAGCCAAAATTACGAGATGGTTTATTGACCCATTTAATTAACGATTCAAACGATTAATCAAGTTTATATACTCGACTTTAAAAAGATTTATACAAAACTAGCATAGCTTATAATTCCTTTCTAAAACCAGTCAAAAGACTGGTTTTTTTTGTATTTTGTTGGACAAATCACTTGACATATGGAATCTAAAAGACTCTTTGATTGTATCGAACATCAGTTGACAAATTTCCCTCAGGAAGCGATGTTTGCTGCAAAAGAAAATGGCGGTTGGAGAAAATATTCTACAACCGAAGTTGCTTCAACAGTGAATTCATTAAGTGCAGGATTATTAAGTCTTGGTTTATCTGGACATGATTTTACCCCAGAGGGATCAGATAAGATTGCCATCATTAGTAGCAATAGACCAGAATGGTTGATGGCCGATATGGCCACGCAACAAATTGGCGTCATCTGGGTGCCAGTTTATCCTACTACCAATCCATTAGAATTGACTTTTATCTTGAATGACGCATCTGTACAATATATGTTTGCGAGTAATCAAGAATTGTACAATAAAGTGATGTCTATTAAAGACAAAGTGCCTTGTTTAAAAGAAGTTTACACTTTTGATCGCATTGCTGGTGCAAAGCATTGGTCAGAATTATGTTTACAGGATGCAGATTTATTGCAACAAGTAGATGTCATTAAAAAAACAATTCCTGTAGAGCAAGTAGCCACTTTTATTTACACTTCGGGTACAACAGGAACACCAAAGGGTGTGATGTTGACACACCATAATATTTATTTCAATTTACAATCGGGTAAAAATAGTTTTCCTTTTCCAGACAGACCCGATCAAAAAGTATTGAGCTTTTTGCCATTGAATCATATTTTTGAAAAAGTAGCTTCTTACATTTATATGTATAGCGGGATGAGTATCTACTATGCTGAATCTATGGACACTATTGGCGATAACTTAAAAGAAGTTGCTCCAGACGCATTTTCTACTGTGCCAAGATTATTGGAAAAAGTATTCGAAAAAATTATGATTAAAGGCGAAGAGTTGACTGGCCTTAAACGCAAATTATTTTTCTGGGCTGTTGCTTTAGGAGAACAATATGATAATTTAAATCCAGGCTCTGCATGGTACCAATTCCAATTGAAGCTTGCTAATAAAATTATTTTTAGTAAGTGGAGAGAAGCATTAGGGGGCAATGTAAAATTCATTGTAACTGGTGGTGCAGCATGTCAGGTAAAATTATTGCGCATTTTTAATGCAGCTCAAATACCAGTGTATGAAGGTTATGGTCCAACCGAGAATAGTCCTATTATCAGTATCAATTATAGAACACCGGGTGATATGAAATTTGGAACTGTGGGCTTGCCAATTCAAGGTGTACAAATGAAATTAGAAGCAGACGGAGAAATTTGTGTAGCAGGACCAAGTGTAATGAAGGGTTATTATAAATTACCAGAATTAACTGCAGAAACCATCATTGATGGCTGGTTGCACACAGGAGATATAGGTGAGATAATAGATGGCAAGTTTTTGAAAATTACAGATCGTAAAAAAGAATTGTTTAAAACAAGCGGTGGTAAATATGTTGCGCCACAACCAATCGAAAATAAGATGAAAGAAAGTCCTTTCATCGAACAGATTGTTTTAATTGGCGACAATAAAAAAATGGTAAGTGCCTTGATCGTGCCAAGTTTTGCTAAACTAAGAGAATGGGCAAAACAAAATGATATTGAATATACAAGCAATGAGGCCATCATTCAAGACGGCAAGGTATTTGCTATGTTTGAAACAGTTGTTGCACAATACAATCAATTATTCAATCAGGTAGAGCAAGTAAAAAAATTCACTTTATTACCAAGAGAGTTTACGATTGATAAGGGAGAGATGACGCCTAAATTAAGTATACGCCGTAAGCAAATCCTTGCGAATTTTGAAAAAGAGATAGACTTAATGTATCAAGGATAAAATTGAAATAGCTTTATCAAGTCTGCTAAGTCATTCATTTAATGAATAACATAAAATATTGTTCTATGAAAAAACTGTTGCTAATCACTGTCACTATTTTTTTATTTGTGACTAACGTAAAAGCACAGTCTACTAACAATCCTTATTTTAATTACAAGGGTAAATTAATTATTATTGGAGGTGGCACCATGCCAGATTCTTTATTTGAATTTTTTGCAGCGCATTGTGGCGGCAAAGACCAACCCGTTGTGTATATTCCTACTGCTACATCAGACGAAAAATATATTCAAGAGGGAGGGCATTTAGTTAAATTTACTTCGAGAGGTTTTACTAATTTGTCAACGATACATACAAGAGATAAAGCCAAAGCAGATGTGCCAGAAAATATTGCACTCATGAGAAAGGCGAAAGGTATTTTCTTTGGCGGCGGCGACCAGGATTTAATTGCTGCAGCCTATGGCAATACACAATTGTATAAAGAGATGCTTGCTTTACTAGACAGAGGTGGTGTGATCATGGGTACTTCTGCTGGTGCGACAATCATGGGGGCTTTGTTGGTTGGTGGAGATGCAAGAAAAGACCTCACTAAAAAGTTTCCTTTCCAACCTGCATTCTCCTTTATACAAAACGTAGACATCGACCAACACGTTTTGGTGCGCAATAGACAATTTGATTTAATACCCGTGATCGAAGCCTATCCTACTCATTTAGGTGTGGGGATAGATGAGTCTACAGCGATCATTGTGGAGGGCCATCAATTTAAAGTGTGGGGTAATTCTTATGTGATGGTCTATGATGCAAAAGACTGGGCCAGTCAAAAAGCAAGCTATGGCAAAGTCCTCAAGCCATTTAAAATGTTATATAGCGGTCAGGCATTCGATTTCAATACACATCAAATTATTAAGCAGCCTTAAATTAAATGCTAGAGTCCTTATTCAATAGGGCTAAAAAACTAATATATGGCTTAACTTTGTGGCCTTCTTATTAGTTGAAATGAAAATAATATTATGCAGGTTTTAAAGTTTGGAGGAAGTTCGGTAGGTACAATAGAAGCAATTTCAAAAGTGATCGCGATTGTGAAAGCACGTGTTCAAACAAAACCTAGTATTGTGGTAGTTTCTGCCATGAGCGGTGTAACAGATCAATTGATTTTATTAGGACAAACTGCAGCTCAAGGCAATCCAGCTTATCAAACAATGATTCAAAGTTTAGCACAAAAGCATGAAGATGCCGTGCAAACTTTATTGCCGACTGCACAACATGCTGGTAGCTTAAGTATGGTGAAGGCATTGATCCAAGAAATAGCATCCCATTGTACAACTATATTTAATGAAAGTGTATTGACTCATCGCATGCAGGATTGTTTAATGAGCTATGGTGAAATATTATCTTCTAAAATAATTGCTGCAGCTTTTGAGGCAGAAGGCGTAGATCAAATATGGTTAGATTCAAGAGCAATGATTAAAACCAATAGTGCTTATTCAAGTGCAGCGTTGGATAAAGCATTGACCAATCAAACGATTCAACAATATTTTGCAAATCCTTCTAATCAACATGCATTGTATATCGCCCCAGGTTTTATTGCATCCAATGCAGAAGGCCATACCACTACATTAGGAAGAGGTGGATCAGATTATTCGGGAGCAATTTATGCTGCAGCTATCAATGCATCTGTTTTAGAAATATGGACAGATGTAAGCGGGATGATGACGGCAGATCCAAGGATTGTAAATAATGCTAAAGCTATCCCAAGGATATCTTACCACGAAGCAATGGAGTTATCGCATTTTGGCGCAAAAATTATTTATCCTCCAACCATACAGCCTGTGATGCAGGCGCATATTCCTGTATGGATAAAAAATACTTTTGAACCCGAGCATCCCGGCACATTGATTGAAAATGAATCTCCAAAAGATGATGATTTTATTCGTGGCATTTCTAGTATCAAAGACATTTGTTTACTGAGTTTAGAAGGTGCAGGTATGGTAGCTATACCTGATTTCACTAAAAGGTTGTTTGATGCATTGGCAAAAAAACAAATCAGTATTTTATTAATTACACAAAGTTCATCAGAACATTCAATCTCTGTGGGCGTGAGTGTACAAGATACCCACCTGGCAAAAATCGCAGTAGATGCAGAGTTTGAAGATGAAATCAATACACAGCTATTGGAGCCGTTGATTATAGAAAAAGATTTGGCTATTATCGCTATAGTGGGTGCGCAAATGCGTAACCACCCTGGTATTAGTGGAAAAATGTTTGGGGTATTAGGAAGAAATGGTATCAACATACGCGCGATTGCACAAGGGTCTTCAGAAAAAAATATTACAGCCGTAATCGCATTACAAGATGTGCGCAAAGCGATCAATGTATTACATGAAGCATTTTTTGAGACCACTTATAAACAAGTGAATGTATATATTGCCGGTGCAGGAAATGTTGGCGGAAAATTAATTGATCAAATCCAACAACAGGTTTCCTATTTACAATCAACTTTAAGATTACAAATTAATATTGTAGGTATTGCCAATAGTAGGAAGCAATTAATTCATCCCGAAGGAATTGATCTAAGTAATGCCAACGGGGCTAGTCACTGGCGGGATCAGTTAAATGCAGCACCTACGGGGACGATTGATAATTTTGTAACTGCGATCATCGAAAATAATTTACGCAATTCTATTTTTGTAGACGTTACAGCACATGCTGCTGTAGCAGACACGTATGCACAATTACTAAGCAAGGCAGTTTCTGTAGTGGCTTGTAATAAAATAGCATGTTCATCTCCCTATGCACATTATACAAAATTAAAAACATTGGCTAGAAATTACAATGCGGCATTTCTATTTGAAACCAATGTAGGTGCTAGCTTACCCATTATAGGTACTTTGAATGATTTAATCCGAAGCGGAGATAAGGTCAACAAAATAGAAGCAGTCTTGTCAGGCACTTTAAATTTTGTTTTTAATAATTATGATGGTACCACTTCTTTTGCAAAAGTGGTCAAGCAAGCACAAGATGAAGGTTATACAGAACCAGATCCAAGATTAGATTTAGGAGGAACAGATGTGATGCGCAAAGTAATGATCTTGGCTCGAGAGGCAGGGCATCCACTAGAAATGGAAGGGATTGAAAACGAAGCATTTTTACCTGCATCATGTTTTAATGGATCAGTTACCGATTTTTATGATGAGATGGAAAAGCAAGAACCGCATTTCAAACAATTATACGACGCAGCAGCTGCTGCTGGATGCAAATTAAAATTTGTGGCTAAGTTTGAAAGAGATTCCACAGGACAATGTACTGCCAAAGTTGGATTACAACATATCCAACCTAGCTCAGACTTTTACCATTTATATGGAAAAGATAATTTAGTCTTATTTTATTCTGATCGTTATCCTCAATTGCCTATGGTGATCAAGGGCGCAGGCGCAGGTGCTGACGTTACGGCGTCAGGCGTCTTTGCCGATATCATTAGAGCTGCAAGAATTTAATTAGCTCCCTTTTAATTATTTGCTTTTAGCTATTTTCCCTTCAAGTACTTATCCAACCAGCGACCTTGCTCATACAATAAGTGCAATACATTTTCTTTACCTCTGTATCCATGCGCTTCATAAGGCAAGTATACAAAACGAACAGTACCACCGTGTCCTTTGATCGCGGCATATAATCGCTCGCTATTGATTGGAAACGTACCAGTGTTGTCATCCATCTCGCCATGCGTTAATAAAATAGGCGTCTTAATTTTATTGGCATGTGCAAAAGGACTCATGTCTAAATACAATTGAGGTGCTTGCCAGAAAGTTCTGTCTTCGTTTTGGAATCCAAAAGGCGTCAATGTTCTGTTATAAGCACCACTGCGTGCTATACCTGCTTTGAATAAATTACTATGTGCTAATACGTTTGCAGTCATGAATGCACCATAACTATGTCCACCAATCGCGAACTTGTTACGATCACTTACACCCATGCTCACTAATTTATCAATCGCTGCACTTGCATTTAAAATCAATTGGTTCACAAAATCATCGTTCGGTTTTTTATCAGGAGAAGTGGCCACAATTGGCATTTCAGCATTGTCTAAGATGGCATATCCTTGTGTTACATAAAATACAGGAGAGCCCCAACTTAACAAAGTAAATTTGTGTTGGTTCCCTCTAATCTGACTTGCATCAGCAGCACTTGTAAATTCTCTAGGATAAGCCCAAAGCAAAGTAGGTAAAGGACCATCTTTTTCCTTGTTGTATCCTTTAGGTAAATATAAATCACCCGTTAAGTCTACACCGTCAGCTCTTTTGTATTTAATTTTTTCTTTGGTCACACCTTCCATACTTGCATAAGGATTGCTGAAGCTAGTGATAGCAACAGAAGTATTGGCTTGTAAGGATTTTAAATAATAATTAGGCACTTCTTTTTCGGTCTCTCTGCGTGTGATGATTTTTAATGTAGTAGCATCTAATACATCCACTACATATTCAAAACAATCTTCTTTACTGCGCCAAATAATCTCATTGGTTTTGGTATCTAAGTTGTAGATAGATAAGTAAGGAAGATCTCCTTTATCTGAAGCACCAGTCGTGTTGTTCATTAAAACACCACGGCCATTGTTCACTGTGGCAATCACATCTTTCCCGAACTTATTTTTATGCGTAACTGGGTTACCTAAATTAGTATAAGCATCTGTTAAGCTTCTTTCATATAAAGTAGTTAGGCTATTGGCTTTATGATTGTACACACTCACTTTATAACGTTGCTTGGTTCTTAATACTTCGGTCACTAAAGCCAAGGTTTCATCACCCCAACTGATATTCGAAAAACGTGTAGCAGTCTTAAATAATTCTTTAGGCGCTTCGTTAAAAGGCGCACTCATCGCCATTACAGCATCATGAAAAGGAACCGCTTTTTTAATCAAGCCACTGTCTAAAGGCATCGCATATACAATGGTAGCCGCTTCGTCATCTTTCCACTCAAAACCACGAGGGGCATTTTGTACATTGTCATAACCACTTGCGGTCCCTTCGGAAGAAGGTAATTGTGCAATTGTTTTTACCAATGCACCATTTTTATCTAGCACTTGCATCGAAGATGCAAAACCATAAGCAGTCACTAAATAAGAAAAAGGTTTATTTAAAGTGCGTGTAAGGATATAATTTTTATCAGGAGAAACACTAAAGCTATTGGTCAATGCAGGTGTACCTATTTTTGTTTCTACACCATTTTTATTTTTAACCAACTGACTCTTCGCTAAAAATTCAAACACATATTCATCATAAGGCGATTTGATCAAGTCTTGATAAGTCACACTAGGTGCAGCTTTACCTAAGTTCTCTTGAAT
>RFSD01000076.1 GCA_009924165.1 Chitinophagia bacterium
TTCTCTAAACCACTTTTTTGATTTCGAGGTAAATCTACCTGAGTAGGGTCTCCTGTAATAATCGCTTTTGCATTGGCACCAATGCGCGTTAAAAACATTTTTATTTGTAAATCGTTTGCGTTTTGTGATTCATCTAAAATAATAAATGCATTGTCCAAAGTTCGTCCACGCATATAAGCAAGTGGTGCAATTTCGATTGTTCTAGAAGACATATAATATGCTAATTTATCTGCTGGAATCATGTCATCCAATGCATCATATAAAGGTCTTAAATAAGGGTCAATTTTTTCCTTCAAATCACCAGGTAAAAAGCCTAAATTTTCTCCAGCCTCTACTGCGGGTCTTGTTAGAATTATTTTTTTAACTAATTTATTTTTTAATGCTCTAACGGCTAAAGCAACAGCAGTATAAGTTTTACCAGTACCTGCTGGTCCAATAGCAAATACAATATCATTTTTGTCTGCCGATGTGACCATCTTTTTTTGATTGGCAGTTCTGGCTCTAACTGTTTTTCCATTAGGACCAAGGACTAAAATTTCGTTTGGATTTTGATCTATAAAATTATCAATCACTTCGGCGTCATCGCCTCCTAAAATTTGTTCAAAATAATTTTCACTTAAATGGCCATTGCGTTCCATGTATTGAATGACCAATTCAATTTTTTCTTTTGCGATATCAATTTGTTCTGGTGCACCACTTAATTTGATTTGGGTACCACGTGATAAAATTTTAAGGAGCGGGAATTTCTTTTTTAAGAGATCAAATTTATTATTGTTAACACCAAAAAAATCAATTGGATTAACAGATTCTAGGTTGATGATTGTTTCAGTCAATGTAGTAAGTTTTATGGGTTAAGAAGATGGGTTATATCTACCTAACACAATTTAACATACACAAGTTCACAAACAAGTCAAACATTTGCACACTATGTGGATTACTGCCTAAGCTAAATAGGGC
Organism: Chitinophagia bacterium; assembly: GCA_009924165.1. Lineage (GTDB taxonomy): Bacteria > Bacteroidota > Bacteroidia > Chitinophagales > Chitinophagaceae > Sediminibacterium. The sequence continues at coordinate 958 of RFSD01000076.1, forward strand.
TTAACAATTTCTTAAACTTGCAATCATTTGGATTGGGTCGGTTGCTTTAAAAACTGTGGTGCCAGCGACCAAAACATCCGCACCAGCCGCAACCAATGCAGCAGCATTTTCTAATGTAACGCCACCATCAATTTCAATCAATGTAGACGCTTTATGTTCTATAATTAATTGCTTTAAAGCTTTCACTTTTTCGTAAGTATGTGGGATAAATTTTTGTCCTCCAAAACCTGGGTTTACACTCATGATACAAACCACATCTATTTCAAAAATAAGATCTTTCAATACATCGATAGGTGTGTGTGGATTCAACGCCACACCAGCTTTCATGCCATGTGCTTTGATTTGTTGCAAGGTACTATGTAAATGAGGACAAGCTTCGTAATGCACCGTTAAAATGGTTGCACCAGCTTGTTTAAATGCAGGGATATATTTTTCTGGTTGTACAATCATTAAATGCACATCCATTTCCTTCGTTGTTGTTTTTTTAATTTGTTCTATGATGGGTAAACCATAACTAATATTCGGAACAAAGACACCATCCATCACATCCAAATGAAACCATTCAGCTTCAGAAGCATTGAGCATTGAACATGCTTTTCCTAGTTCTAAAAAATCGGCAGCTAAAAGGGAGGGAGCAATAATGGCCATAACTTGTATTTTTTCAAAGTTCTTATTTTTTTAGGGAACTGTCATTTTTTCGTCAAAAAAATTCCAATTTACTTGATTCTTGAACTTTAGATCCTTGTCTTTGATGATTAACGTTATTTTTGCGGCCAATTTAACACCTATGAAAAAATACATCTGCTTTCTGTTTGCTTTATTTTTTGGCTTGAGCGTGATGGCCCAAGAAGATACCGTTCAATTTGAAGGAGAGACACATTTTAAAAATGTACAACAATTGACATTTGGGGGAGACAATGCAGAAGCCTATTGGAGCTTTGACAGCAAACGCATTGTTTTTCAAAAAACAAATCCTAAAGATGGGATTGTTTGTGATCAAATTTTTATGGGCAATCTACCAATGAATGCCATGGATCCATTTAAATATAAACTAGTGAGCACTGGCAAGGGTAGAACAACCTGTGCTTATTTCATGAAAGACGGGAAACATCTTATATACGCATCCACACATGAAGGGAGTGCAGACTGTCCACCACCTGTTGATCGCGCAAAATATGGAAATAAATACATTTGGCCTTTGTACAATACCTATGATATTTTTATGGCAGACACAAATGGAACTGTGCTCAAAAAATTGACTGATGCAAAAGGGTATGATGCAGAAGCAACCTTATCTTATGACGGAAAGAAAATGATTTATTGTAGTGATAAAGACGGGGATTTAGATTTATATGTAATGGATATCGCCACTGGTAAAGAAAAGAAAGTCACCAACACTTTGGGTTATGACGGTGGTGCTTGGTTTAGTCCAGATGGTAAAAAAATAGTGTGGAGAGCGAGTCGTCCAAAAACGGAGGCAGAAATTGCTGAATATCGTAGTCTATTGAAAGAAGGTTTGGTGGCACCAACCAATATGGAAGTATTTGTTGCCAATGCAGACGGGTCGGATTCAAAGCAAATCACCCATCTAGGACAAGCCAATTGGGCCCCTAATTTTACGCCTGACGGCAAGCAAATCATCTTTTGTAGCAATCATGAATATAAGCGAGGGTTCCCTTTTAACATGTATTTAATCAATCTAGACGGTTCAGATCTAGTTAAGATTAGTAGAGATAAAGGTTTTGATGCTTTTCCAATGTTTAGCCCGGATGGTAAAAAAATTATTTTTGCATCTAACAGAAACAACAAGGGCACTAGGGATACTAATTTATTTGTGGCGGACTGGGTCTATTAGCAAGAATGATTAGATTAGTTGTATTTTAGCATAAATCTAAAAACAAATACTATGGAAACAGGTTTATTACATTTACATAATCTACTAAGATGGGTAATATTAATTGTAATGATTGTTGCAATTGTTCAATTATTACTTAAGAAAGATGCATTAAAGGCGAGTAAAGTATTGTTAATCAGTGCTCATAGCACTTTAGTTTTAGGATTGTATCAGTACTTTTTTGGTCCTATAGGCTTCTTTTTCATCAAAACCATGGGTATGGCCGAAGTTATGAAGGATAAATTGCTAAGATTTTGGGCAGTAGAGCATATTTTCACTATGCTTATTGCTATTGTTTTCATCACCATTGGACATGTCAAGTACAAAAAAGGAGGCAATCCAAAGACCACTTTAATTTTATACATCATTGCCTTATTGTTAATTTTTGCAGCGATTCCTTGGCCGTTTAGAGGGGAAATTGCAAGACCTTTGTATCCAGGGGGATAAGTATATATAACATATTGATTTTCAGTATAAATAAAGGGGAAAGCACAAGTTTCCCCTTTATTTTAGCTATTTTTCAATATTTCGGGGTTTATTTTTCGTAATTCCATTCATTTCCATATCTTTGCAACCCCAAAATAAGTATGTCAAAACAACCGCTGATTAAACAAGATGGAGTAATTATAGAAGCTATGAGCAATGCTATGTTCAGAGTAAAGCTTGAAAATGGTCATGAAATCTTAGCAACTATATCTGGTAAAATGCGCATGCACTATATCAGAATTTTGCCAGGTGATAAAGTAGGAGTGGAGATGAGTCCGTATGACTTAACAAGGGGGAGAATTATTTTCAGACATAAGTAAGCTGAAACTATTTCTACAAAAGCGTTTAAAAAACATTAGGAATAAATATTTAAAAACAAAAAGATGAAAGTTAGAGCATCTATCAAAAAACGTAGTGCCGATTGCAAAATCGTGAAGCGTAAAGGCGTATTATTTGTGATCAACAAAAAGAACCCTCGCTTTAAGCAAAGACAAGGATAGTAAGGCTTTTAGCGGAGACGCTAAAGTTTTAGAAAATAAAAAAAATAAACAAAAAAACAAGTTTTAGCATATGGCTCGTATTGCCGGTATCGACTTACCAAAAAACAAAAGAGGAGAAATAGGACTACAGTACATTTTCGGTATTGGACATTCTACAGCTCAGTACATCTTAACAAAAGCAAACATCAGTTACGATAAGAAAGTAAATGAGTGGAATGACGAAGAGCAAACTGCTATTCGTAATATCATCAATGCTGAATTCAAAGTAGAAGGTGCTTTACGTAGTGAAGTTTCTATGAGCATTAAGCGTTTGTTAGATATCGCTTGTTACCGTGGATTGCGTCACAGAAAAGGTTTACCTGTTCGTGGCCAACGTACTAAGACTAACTCTCGTACTCGTAAGGGTAAGCGTAAGACAGTTGCTGGTAAGAAGAAAGTAGCTAAGAAATAATATTAATGGATAGGTCGTCACGATGTGACGACCTATTGTTATAAAAATCCGACTAAAATTAGATCCTGACACCAAAATTTCAGGGGAGATTTACTCGGTTTCCGCCTCGGCGGAATTTCAATTTAAATAACCCGCTCTTTTTACCTGTATATTTTACAAGTATTTAGGGCACACCTCAGAAAAAATGGCAAAACCAAACAAAGCACAGAACAGTGCAAAAGCCGCTGCAAAGAAGAGAGTCGTTAAAGTAGACGCTTCTGGAGAAGTTCGTATCAGTGCAACATTCAACAATTTAATTATCGCTTTCACAAACAAAGCAGGTCAAGTGATCAGCTGGAGTAGTGCAGGTAAAATGGGCTTCAGAGGCTCTAAAAAGAACACGCCATACGCAGCTCAAATGGCAGCAGCAGACGCGGCGAAAGTAGCGTTAGATGCTGGTGTGAAGAGAGTAGAAGTATTTGTAAAAGGTCCAGGTTCAGGTAGAGAAGGTGCAATCCGTTCTATCTCTCAATCTGGTATTGAAGTGATTTCTATCCGTGATGTAACGCCTATGCCGCATAACGGATGTCGTCCTCCTAAACAAAGAAGAGTATAATTATTCCGAGTTTTAAAAACTATTTATAAACCAGGATGCATCATTGATTTTAGATTTTTACTGATGATGCGTCGACATTAAAAAATCAAAAAAAGTAAACATTATGGCACGTTACACAGGCCCCAAAACAAAAATTTCCCGCATTTTCGGCGAACCTATCTTAGGGAACGCAAAATGGTTGGGTAAGAACAGCAACCCTCCAGGTCAACACGGAGCACAACGCAAGCGTAAGCAATTAGGCGAGTACGCATTACAGTTAAGAGAAAAGCAAAAAGCAAAATACACTTATGGTGTATTAGAGCGTCAATTCCGTAAGACTTTTGAAGAAGCAGCGCGTTTAAAAGGCGTTACAGGTGAGAACTTAATCAAATTATTAGAAGCTCGTTTAGACAATACAATTTTCAGAATGGGATTGGCTGCAAGCCGTCCTGAAGCTCGTCAATTGGTTGCTCACAAGCATATCGCTGTAAATGGTGATGTGACAAATGTACCTTCTTATACATGTCGTCCAGGTGATATCATCACTTACCGTCCTAAGAGTGCACACAATTCTTCTATCGTTAGCAAGCAACGTGCTAGAAACACAAAGTTTAGCTGGGTAGATTGGAATGAAACTACCAATACTGGTACTTTCATTACAATGCCAGAGCGACAAGCAGTTCCTGAAAATATCAAGGAGCAATTGATTGTAGAATTGTACTCTAAATAGTAGGTAGCAATTAATAAAATTTCTTTCCAAAGAAAGAATCAAATAAAAAAAAGTAGTAACATGGCTATATTAAGTTTTCAAAAACCAGATAAAATTGTTTTACAAAAAGCAAATGATTTCGAAGGACAATTCGAATTCCGTCCATTGGAGCCAGGCTTTGGTCTAACATTAGGAAATGCTTTAAGAAGAGTTTTATTAAGCTCTTTAGAAGGTTTTGCAATTGTAGGTATTAAAATCGAAGGAGTAGATCACGAATTTGCTACAATCAAAGGTATTACTGAAGACGTAACAGAAATGATCTTAAACTTAAAGCAAGTTCGTTTTAAGCGTAAGGCAGATCAAGATGTGAGTTCTGAAAAAATTACTTTATCTATCAAAGGTGGTAGCGAATTCAATGCAGGTCATATTGGTGAAGCTTCTCAACAGTTCCAGGTGATGAACCCAGAATTAGTGATATGTTTCATGGATCCTTCTGCTAAATTAGATATTGAATTAACGATCCAAAAAGGTCGTGGATATATCCCTGCTGAAGAGAATAAATTAAAGGATATGCCATTTGGTTATATCGCTATTGATTCTATTCACACACCAATCAAGAACGTGAAATACGTGATGGAAAATTATCGTGTGGAGCAAAGAACAGATTACGAGAAATTAATCTTGGAAGTTGCTACAGATGGTACCATCCACCCAGAAGATGCTGTAAAGCAAGCTTCTAGAATCTTGATTCAACACTTCATGATCATCACTGACGAGAACATTACCTTCGACAACAAAGAAGATAAGAAAGAAGACGTGGTAGATGAGCAAGTGTTACAATTAAGAAAAGTTTTGAAAACCCCATTAGAAGACCTAGACTTATCAGTTCGTGCATTCAATTGCTTGAAAGCTGCTAAGATTAATAGCTTAAGCGAATTGGTACAATATGAGCAAGAAGATCTAATGAAGTTCAGAAACTTTGGTCAAAAGTCTTTATCTGAAATCGAGCAAGTATTGATTGAAAGAGGATTGAGCTTTGGAATGGACTTAGGGAAATTAGGATTAGACAAATTAGATTTACAATAGTCTTTAAAGATTAAAGTAAGTCACTATTTATAAACGAGCGAAAGCTCAAACCTTACAATTCCTGACACGGTGTAAGGATAAAACTAAAAAGTCATGCGTCACGGAGACAAAAACAACAACCTTGGAAGAAAAAAGGCACACAGAGAAGCCTTATTGATGAACTTAGCTTGTCAAATTATCACGCACAAGCGTATTGTAACGACTTTAGCTAAAGCTAAAGCTTTAAGAAAGTACGTTGAGCCATTGATTACTAAGACTAAGAAATCAGGATCTAAGGAAGAAATCAGTCACAATCACAGAATCGTGTTTAGTTATTTAAACGATAAAGCTGCTGTTAAAGAATTATTTACAGTGGTTGCTCCTAAAATCGCGACACGTCCAGGTGGATATACTCGTATCATCAAATTAGGCATCCGTCCAGGTGACAATGCTGAAAAAGCAATGATCGAATTAGTAGACTTTAATGAAATCTATGGCAATTCAATTGCATCTGCGACTGAACCAGCTAAAAAGACACGTAGAAGTAAATCAACTGCCTCATCTAAAACAGTAGCTGCTCCAGCTGCAGTAGAAGCTGCTCCTGCAGTAGAAGCACCGGTTGAACCAACTGCATCTACTGAAGACTCTAATGAAGTAACACCAACAGCAGAATAATGAATTAATTCATTTTACATATAAGGCAAGACTTTGGTCTTGCCTTTTTTTTGCCTATTTTTGAATAATTAAATTTACCTACCAATATGGCCACACAACCAGCAATCTTAGTTTTAGCAGATGGGAAAGTTTTTCATGGTCAAGCTTTTGGAAAAATTGGAACCACTACTGGTGAGATTTGTTTTAATACTGGTATGACTGGATATCAAGAAGTGTTTACAGACCCAAGTTATACTGGACAAATTATTATCATGAGCAATGTGCACA
>RFSD01000077.1 GCA_009924165.1 Chitinophagia bacterium
CTTTATTAATTTTTCTTCTCTTGTACAATTGATTGATGATCTCTATATCATATGCAAATGAAGTTTCTAAATGTACATTATGCGATAATGCCTCTTCTACTATAAAAGAAAAATGAGAACTTTTTGTACAATAACAATAAAAATACTCCCCCTCGTATTTATGTTTTTTGAAAGCATCCGCAAACATCTTTTTTGCCTTATTGATTTGCATCCCAATTTTTGGCAAATAAGTCAGCTTTAAAGGCGTACCATGTTTTTCGATAATTGCTTTTAAATCTAGCCCATTAAATTCTAGGTAACCGTTTTCATTTTTATTAAACCCTTCTTGAGGGAAATGGAATGTTTGTTTTACCAGAGAAGTGTAGGTATTGTTCATGGATGTAGCTGTGGTTGTTACTTGTTAGATTGATTTCACAAAAATAGTTCTTTGGTTGGATATTAGGGTTGCTTTTTTAAAGCTGGTCACAAAAAAACCGCTCCAACAATTGGAGCGGTTTTGAATCTATTTTGAGCAGCAATTAAGCTTTCACTGATTGAACAATCTTCTTGAAAGTTTCAGGCTCATTCATTGCCATATCAGCCAAAACTTTACGGTTCAGATCAGAACCTTGCTTAGCTAATAAATTAATGAACTGGCTATAGGTCATTCCTTCTTCTCTTACTGCTGCGTTGATACGTGCGATCCACAATGTGCGGTATTCACGCTTTTTCAACTTACGAGATACATAAGAATAAGTTAAACCTTTCTCTAATACGTTTTTGGCAACGGTATATACGTTTTTACGCTTACCATAGAAACCTTTGGCTTGATCTAAAATCTTTTTTCTTCTTGCTCTAGATGCAACGGCATTTTTTGAACGTGGCATAATAAATATTTTTTTTGAATCGGCTACTTAAAGCCTCGGACTCGGTGAATTAAATGGTTGAAATTGTAAGGCCTGATTATCCTTTTAATCTTAATAAACGAAGAACGAAGTCTTTGTTAGTTGATCCTACTAGACCTTTCTTTCTCATAGCTCTTTTACGCTTTGTAGATTTCTTGGTTAGAATGTGTCTTTTGAACGCTTTTTGGAAGGTGATTTCACCAGTTCCAGTAACTTTAAAACGCTTTTTTGCGCTTGAGTTAGTTTTTACTTTTGGCATTATTATAATCTTATCGATTACTCCCTACTGGCGGTCTTGCACGTTGATCAATAAAATATTCATTGAAAATCAGCCTTTTAGCCGATTCCGATTAAAAAAATTAAGTGGTTGGCTTCTTTTTACCCCCTGCTTTAGGTTGGAAAATGGCAAACATTCTCTTTCCTTCCAATTTAGGCATGCTTTCTAAAGCACCACACTCAGCAAGTCTTTCAGCAAATTTCAATAAAAGTAATTGACCTCTGTCTTGGAACATGATGGCTCTACCTTTGAATTGAACATAAGCCTTCACCTTATTTCCGTCTTGTAAAAACTTTTCGGCATGTTTTGCTTTAAAATCAAAATCATGATCATCGGTGCCTGGAGTGAATCGAATCTCTTTGATCTCAGATTGTTTTGAGTTCGCTTTCATCTCTTTTTCTTTACGCTTTTTTTCGTAAAGAAACTTTTTGTAATCGATGACTTTACATACTGGAGGATTAGCAGTTGGAGAAATCTCTACTAAGTCTAAACCTTGGTCAGCAGCTATTTTCAGCGCATCTTGTGTGTTGTAAACTCCTACGGTGATATTGTCACCAACCAGTCGTATTTCTGGTACTCTAATACGATCATTAATACGATGCTCTGGTTCTTGTTGTCTTTGAAACCTTGGGTTAAATCTTGGTCCTCTGTTGGGTAATGCCATTAAATGTTAAAACGTTGTTTAAGTTTGTAAAGATAGTCAATGTTATGCTTCAGGTGCCTTTCTTTCGACAATTTCTTGATGGATCTGAGAAATAAAGAGGGTTTTGTCCATCATACCTAAATCTCCTTTGCCTTGTCTTCTGATAGATAATTGCCCCTCATTCATCTCTTTTTCTCCAATCACAAGCATATAAGGTACTTTCATTAATTCGGTATCACGTATTTTTTTACCAATTTTTTCGTTTCTATCATCAATTTCGGCACGAACCCCTGCTTTACGCAATTCAGCCAATACCTCTTGGGCATAAGGCAGAAATTTATCGCTGATTGGCAAAATCTTTGCTTGCAAAGGTGCCAACCATACTGGGAATTTACCCGCATAATGCTCTAATAAGAAACCAATGAATCTTTCATGTGTTCCTAAAGGTGCACGGTGAATAATCAATGGTATTTCTGGCTCATTGTCTTTATTTGTGAAGCTTAGCTTAAATCTTTTTCCTTGTGCAAAATCTACTTGATTGGTTGCTAATGTAAATTCACGGCCAATGATACTCCAAATTTGAACATCAATTTTTGGTCCGTAGAAAGCGCCTTCATCCTGTACTTCCACAAATGGTGTACCAGTTTCAATCAATACTTCACGAACCATTTGTTCAGTCTCTAACCACAATTCAGGTTCGTTGATATATTTCTGGCCCAATTTAGCTGGATCATGTAAGCTTAATCGCATTACATATTTATCAATACCAAAAATATTAAAGTACTTTAAGTACATATCATTCACTGCTCTAAATTCTTGTGCAAATTGTTCTTTGGTACAATAAATATGCGCATCATTCATATGCAAACAACGTACACGCATCAATCCAAATAATTCACCAGATTGCTCATAACGATAACAAGTACCATACTCTGCAAGCCTTAGTGGCATGTCTTTATAGCTCTTAGGTTCTGCATCAAAAATTTTATGGTGATGCGGACAATTCATTGCTTTTAAATAATATTTTGTCCCATCTAATTCCATTGGAGGGAACATACTATCTTGATAATAAGGCAAGTGACCACTTGTGATATACATGCTTTCTTTGGCGATATGTGGTGTAACCACACGCTTATAACCAGCAGCTTCTTCGGTCTCTTTTGCTAGGCGTTCTAATTCTTCGATAATAATTGTTCCATTAGGCATCCAAAGTGGTAAGCCTGGCCCTACATCGTCATCCATGGTGTAAATGCCCAATTCTTTTCCTAGTTTTCTATGATCTCTTTTCTTTGCTTCTTCTAGTAGTAATAAGTATTCATCTAATTCTTTTTGATTCGGGAATGTCACACCATAAACACGTGTCAACATTTTATTTTTTTCATCCCCTTTCCAAAAAGCACCAGCGATATTGGTAATTTTAATGGCCTTAATCACACTGGTATTAGGAATATGTGGCCCACGACATAAATCCGTAAAGCCTCCTTGCGTATAAAAAGTAATGGTGCCGTCTTCCAAACCAGACAATAAGTCTAATTTGTATTCGTCCCCCTTTTCTGTGAAATATGCAACCGCTTCAGCCTTTGACATTTCCTTACGGATGTAGTCATTGGCTTTCTTTGCTAATTCATTCATTTTTTGCTCCAAAACAACCACATCCTCTTCCTTAATTGTTTTGTCTCCTAAATCTATATCATAATAAAACCCTTTCTCTAAAGCTGGTCCTACCCAAAATTTAGCTCCTGGAAACTGCATTTCTACAGCTTCTGCAAGTAAATGGGCAGATGAATGCCAGAATGTATTTTTGCCATCGGCGTCGTCCCAGGTCAATAATTTTAATGCAGCATCCTTGTTAATCGGACGCGTTGCATCCCATACTTCACCATCGATAGAAGCTGCTAATACTTTTTTTGCTAAGCCTTCACTAATTGATTTAGCGATACCTAATGCAGTGATACCTTTTTCATAGGATCTAACTGCCCCGTCTGGAAATTGAATTTGAACCATGTTTGTACAATAAATATATAGTTACAAAGATAACAAAAAAAAGGATGCTTGTTTATACTTAGATTAATACTTAAATTTAAAGTTCCAATTCATTTATGACAAGGTTAACCCTACTTCTCTTTTTGTGCATCATTTCTGTCCATTTAAGTGCCCAAAACTTAACTGGAAGATGGCAAGGAAGTTTTATTGCCAACGGGGATGCCCTGATCAATAATTTCACCTATGAGCTGATCATTAAGGAAAATGCAAGTCATCAAATTACAGCACAAACAATTACCAAGAGAGCAGACCAATTTTATGCAAGTGCCTTTGCTAAAGGAACCCATAGTGTACGCACCCAATTAGTCCAAATTGATGAAACAAGTTTTGAACAGATTAAAATAGCCAATGAACTTGAAGCATGTTTGATGTCCAATTTTTTGACATATAAAAACATCAATGGTCATGAGATTTTAGAAGGTAGTTATATGTCTACTGTTATTGGTGGTCAAAGGAATTGTGGAAGTGGTAAAGTATTTTTAGAAAAAGTATCCAGCATACTAACTGTAAATAATCCTAAAGTAGATATAAAAAATACAGACACCCAAAAAAAGAAACAAATTGTCACACAAAAAACAATCACAAAAAACAATTCCACACTTTTAAAAAGTACAAATACACCTATTCCAATTCCAACCAATAAATTGATTCCCTCAGTTGACAAGAATAATTTAAAGACAGCTTCAAACACAATAGTAGAAGCAGATACCGACGAAGTGATTATTGAAAATGAAACTACCCCAACCTCAAATACCCCACAAAATTCAATCCGAAATCAACCCATCAATCTGCCTTGGGTTTTAGTGGGTAGAGAAAACAAATTGGTAAAAAAAATCATTACGAATAGTAAAACTGTTAGCATCGATTTATTTGATAATGGCACCATTGACAACGATACGATTATTGTTTTTGATAATAAAAAATTACTGGTTAACAAGAAAAGATTAAGCTATAAAGCCATCCACCTTGAATTTAATTTTACTGAAAATTTAAGGGAGCATGAAGTCATCATTGTAGCACATAATATGGGTACCGTACCTCCAAATACGGCGCTGCTTTTATTAAAAGATGGAAAGAATAGACAAGAATATTTCATTACTTCCACCAATAAAATCAATGCGAAATTATTGATTGTGTATGAGCCTCCCTTACCTGATTAGTTGACTTATTTTAATTCCTGTAAAACTTGAACTGCTGTATACATTTCATCCCTGCGACTTATATACGGATTACTCGATTTATTTTTTAATCCAATCCAATGACTTTCATCCTTATCAGAGAAAATATAGATGGTTTGCTTTTGATAGCCAATCGCAGCCAGAAAATCTATCCATTGTAAGCTCAACATCTGAACACCCATGATACGTTCTGCTGGGTTAGATTCCATCAATATTGCAGTCATTTCATATTGAATATTGATCAAACCTTGTATTGCCAAATTTTTGGTTGCAGTATCTAGGGATAAATTTTGTTGAATCAAGCTATCCGTAAGCTTGATCATATTTGTGCCATATAAAAGTAAATCCGTACTGTCCTGTTCTTGCAAATACGACATAACAGCAAAATATTGGTTCAATAATGGCTGTATCTGTTGATCTAAATTAGGGTCGTGTCTTTCACCACTAAACTTGGTCACAACTTTGTTCATTGATTCATTTTCCTCATTTCCACAAGCCATTATGAAACACATTAAAAGCGGTATTAACAATTTAGGCATACAGATTTTTTTCAAAAATATGCATAAATAGCCACCACATCTCTGTAACTTTGCGCACAGAATTGAAATAATATGTTAATAGGATTACAAAATGTAACTTTTGAGTTTGGAGCTAGAGCCATCGTAACGGATGCCACTTGGCATATCCAGCCGGGTGAAAGAATTGGATTAATAGGTTACAATGGAACTGGAAAATCAACCCTATTAAAGCTTTTAGTTGGACAATACACCCCTTCAAAAGGTACCGTAGAAAAAGGCCGTGATACCACCATAGGTTATTTACACCAAGATTTATTGAGTTTTGATACAAGTGAAACCATCACCGAAGTTGCTTTAGGTGCCTTTGAAAGAGTTCGTGCATTAGAGAAAGAAATTGAGGCACTTGGTATCGCTTTAGAAGCCAACCCCGAAGACAATGATATTTTGATCAAGTACACCGATGCTTTACATGAATTGGATGTATTGGATGGTTATAATATTGAACATAAAGCCGAAGAAGTATTGCATGGTTTAGGTTTTACCACCAAAGATTTAACTCGTCCCTACAAAGAATTTAGTGGAGGTTGGAGAATGCGTGTGTTGTTGGCTAAAATGATTCTACAAGCACCCGATGTACTCTTGCTAGATGAACCTACCAACCACTTAGACTTGCCAAGTATTGAATGGTTAGAAAAATATTTATTGCATTATAAAGGCAGTGTGGTGATTGTAAGTCATGATAAATACTTCTTAAATAAAATGGTGAATAAAATTGTTGAAGTTTACCAACAACAACTTAATTTTTACACTGGCGATTATGCCTATTATGAAGTAGAAAAATTACAACGTATAGAGATACAACAAAGGGCTTTCGAAAATCAACAAGACTATATCAGACAGCAAGAACGTTTTATTGAACGTTTTAAAGCCAAAGCATCTAAAGCTGCACAAGCTCAATCTATTCAAAAAAGATTAGACCGTCTAGATGTGATTGAGGACGTACAAATTGAAAGACCCAATATCAGAATCAATTTTGCAATAGATAAAACACCAGGTAAAGTCTTAGTAGACTTAAAAGGTATCAGTAAATCCTACCCTGCTCAAAGCATTTTAGAAAATGCATTTGCAGAGATAGAAAGAGGCGATAAGATTGCTTTGATTGGTGCCAATGGTAAAGGGAAGTCTACACTATTAAGGATTGTAGCGGGTATGGAGAGTTATGAAGGAGAAAGAGTTTGGGGCCATAACGTAGATGAAAGTTTTTATGCACAACATCAATTAGAATCTTTAAACCTGAATAATACTATTTTACAAGAAGTACAGGAATGTGGCACTAAAAAAACAGATCTAGAACTTCGTGCATTATTGGGTTGTTTCTTATTTGGTGGAGATGAAATAGACAAAAAAATCAAAGTGTTGAGCGGAGGAGAAAAAGCGAGAGTTGCATTGGCTAAAACCATTATTAGCAAAGCTAATTTTTTAATGCTGGATGAGCCTACCAATCACTTAGATATGGCCACTGTGGAACTATTGGCAGAAGCATTGACAAAATACGATGGTTCAATTATTTTGGTAAGTCATGATCGTTATTTTATTTCAAAAACAGCAAATAAGATTTGGGAAATAGAAGATGAAAAAATTATTGAATTCAAAGGAGATTATACAGAATGGGTTGCTTGGAAAGAAAGAATGGCAAAGCAAAAAGCACAATTAGCAGAACCTGTTAAAAATATAGGATCGAAGGATTCAAATAAACAAGGCAAACAAGAAGCTACAGTCGTTACAGAAGTGAAATCTCAAGCTATTAACAAGGATTTACAAAAGCAGATTCAAAAATTACAAAAAGTCATTGCACAAATTGAACATAATATAGAAACCTTACTTACAGAAAAAGCAGCAATAGAATTAGAAATGGCCAACCCCGATATTTACTCTGATCCTGCCAAAATGCATGTTATAGAAAAAAGCTACCAAGATAAAAATGCATTAATTAGGTCTATGAACAAGGAATATGAG
>RFSD01000078.1 GCA_009924165.1 Chitinophagia bacterium
ACATAAAAACATTCTGGTTTTAAAATTTCTGTAACAGTATCAAAGGCGCTTTTTTCTAATAAAATGGCTCCTAATACTGCTTCTTCTAATTCTCTTACCTGCGGTGGAATTTTTCCATACATCATGTTACTGATATCAACGCTGGGTTTCTTTTTGGTTCGATTGGTATTGATATTGGGAAGGGCCATATGATAATCACTTTTTCTACTGCGAAAATCAAACCAAATTAGGACTTCATGAAATTTAGTTTTGCAACCCTGTTTTGGACAGGGGGCTAGATATAGAATCCACATAAAAATGGAGTTATCCCCTAGTTGTACACCCTAACTTTAAGGTTATTCACCCCCTTTTTTGTACTTTTGAAGCTATACCATAAAGTTGAAGTATGACCATTAGTTATCGCTGGCTGTGTGAATATTTACCAGCTCCCATTCCCAAAGAAGAATTATCTACCATATTGACATCGATAGGCTTAGAAGTGGAGTCCTTAGAAATGTATGAAAACTTTAAAGGAGGACTTCAAGGCTTAGTAGTTGGGGAAGTGCTTGAATTGATACAACATCCTAATGCGGATAAATTAAAATTGACCAAAGTCAATGTAGGTGGAAATCGACCATTGAATATTGTTTGTGGGGCATCAAATGTGGCAGCTGGTCAAAAAGTAGTGGTAGCGCAAATTGGTACGACTATTTATCCAAAAGCTAGCGCGCCAGTTACGATGAAATTGGCAAAGATAAGAGGAGAAGAAAGTGAAGGGATGATTTGTGCAGAAGATGAAATTGGTTTAAGTGAAGACCACGCAGGTATTATGGTTTTAGATACAGCGATGAAAGTAGGCACACCTTTGGCCGAATTGTATGATTATTATCAAGATTGGATCTATGAAATAGGCTTGACGCCAAACAGGATGGATGCCATGAGCCATTATGGTGTTGCTAAAGATGTTTGCGCTTATTTAACTTACCATACAACAAAGTCAGATCCTATTAGTCCATTTAAGCAAGTACCAACCATCGATCCATCCATTGTGCCTTTTGAGGTGGTGATTGAAAATCCTGAAGCATGTGCGAGGTATAGTGGAATTTTAATTGATGGCGTAAAAGTGGGGCCGTCTCCAATATGGTTAAAAAATAAATTACAAGCCATTGGCGCAAGATCTATCAACAATATTGTAGACATTACCAATTTCATTTTACATGAAACTGGTCAGCCATTGCATGCTTTTGATGCAGCAAAAATTCAAGGCAAAAAAGTGGTAGTGAAAAAATGTGCTCCAAATAGTTTGTTCACTACATTGGATGAAAAAGAACGAAAATTATCGGCAGAGGATTTAATGATTTGCGATATCGAAAAGCCAATGTGTATTGCTGGGGTTTTTGGTGGTTTGCATAGTGGCGTGAGTGCAACGACCAATCGTATTTTTTTAGAAAGTGCTTGGTTTGAAAATATACATATTCGTAAAACATCGGTGTACCATGGTTTGAGAACAGATGCTGCAACACGTTTCGAAAAAGGTGTAGACATTGCGAATACGGTTAAGGTACTTGAAAAAGCAGCAGCTATGATTCAAGAAATTGCTGGTGGTAAATGTAGTCAAGTGGTAGATGTATATCCGAATCCAGCTGAGAAAGTAAAAGTGGCTATGACTTTTGCGTACTTAAAAAAATTAAGTGGAAAGCAATATGCATCCGATAAAGCAGTGGCTATTTTAACAAGTTTAGGATTTGAAATTTTGCATCAAGATGCAGATAGTATTCAAGTGGCAGTGCCTTATAACAAGCCTGACATAAGCATTGCAGCCGATTTGGTAGAGGAAATAGTACGTATTGATGGATTAGATAATATTGAAATTCCAACTGCTATTACCATTAGTCCTTCAGTAGATTTACTTGAAACAAAAGAGCAGTTTAAAAATAAAATTGCCAACTATTTAGTAGGGCGTGGTTATACAGAAATTTTAACTAACTCCATTACCAATAGTAAATACTATTCTGCTGATCAATTAGAGACAACTGTAAAAATGTTGAATAGTTTAAGTGCCGATTTAGATGTGATGCGTCCAACCATGTTAGAAACAGGTTTAGAAACCATTGCATACAATAACAACAGAAAAAATGAGTCCATCTCCTTCTTTGAAATGGGCAAAATATATGCAAAAACAGCAGCAGGAAAGTATCAGGAGGATGAAACCTTAGCCATTTATCTTTCGGGCAAGCAAGTGCAAGACAGTTGGAGGGCAAAAGCCGCGGAACAGGATTTCTATGTATTGAAAGGAATTGCCTTAGCGCTTTGTGAATTATTAGGATTGAAAAAAGTCAATTACAATCCAATTGGGCATGGGCAATTCGAAGTCATCGCAGGAAAGACTGTGCTTGGAACAATTGAATTAGTGGGTGCAAAAAAATTAGCACAGTTCGATATCAAACAAGCAGTAGGATTTTTAAATTTTGATCTAAGTACCTTATTCAATGCATACTTATCTGGGTCGGTAAAATACCAAGAGATCTCTAAATATCCATCTGTCGAAAGAGATCTAGCTTTGGTGATTGATGAAACTATTGCTTATTCGGCAATTGAACAGGCGATCAAAACAGTGCAGTTAGATGCCTTGAAAGAAACACGTGTATTTGATATTTTTGTAAGTGATAAATTGGGCTTGAATAAAAAATCGGTTGCTATTAATTTTGTTTTCAATGCGAGATCGGCCACATTAACGGATACAGAGATCGACGGTATGATGAAAAAATTAATTGCCGCTTTTGAAAAAAATATTCAAGCAGAAATAAGAAAATAAGTACTTTCAAGTCATAAACAAAGTTCCATGTCTGAGCTACAGACCGCTTTATCGGGCCTCCAAGAAAAACTGCAAGCATTGCTAAAACGACAGCTTGCCTTGGAGAAAGAAAACCAGCAACTAAAGGGGACTTTGGCGGAGCAACAACATGTGATCATTCAGCTTCAAAATGAACTTAAAAATGAACAGGCTGCCTTGATTACAGCCCAGATGCGACCTGCACAACAAATGGACCCTGCAGAAAAAGCAGCTTTGAATAAGAAAATCGATGATTTTATCAAAGAAATTGACCACTGTATTCAAAACCTGAATCCTTAAACATGTCCGATCAACTAAACGATACCCCAGAAAATTTAATCCCAGTCAACATATTGATTGCGGACAGGAATTATAGGGTTAAAATTAGCCCTAAGGACGAGGAGGCTGTGCGTAAAACGGCAGCCCTAATCAACCAAAAACTGGTGGAGTACAAGAGCCTATATGCAGGTAGTGATTCCCAGGATTATATTTCGATGGTCCTTTTATGGTTCACCACAGAACAGCAGCAAAATAGCCAAAAGCTCTATGAAATAGAGGCGATACAGGCCCAAATTGAAAGTATGTCCGCCTCCATTGATAAAGTGCTCGTAAATACCAACTTATAACACATTATTGGGTCCATTCGGGCCAATCTTTACATTAATTGTTTATCTTCGTTGCCTAACCTTAAAGAAGAAGTAGGGTGATTTTATTTAACACAACAAGATTAAACAATGGACCAAACAATATTATTATTGATCATTGGAGGAGCCTCTGGAATTGGAGGGTTACTCATAGGGCGATTTGCTTTCGCCAAGAACACCAAAAAGCAGGTGGAAGACGCAGAAAATCAAGCAGCTAGTATTTTAAAAGAGGCAGAATTAAGGGCCGAGACCATTAAGAAAGAAAAGCAATTAGAAGCAAAAGAACGTTTTGTTCAATTGAAGGCAGATCACGATCGTGAATTGTTGGAGAAAAATAAGAAAATTGGCGAAGCTGAAAATAGAATTAAACAACACGAATTAAGCATTAATCAAAAAGCGGTCATTTTAGAAAAACAAATCAATGACAACGAAGCGATTAAAGAAAAATTAAATCGTGAAATTGATTTAGTGAATATCAAGCGTGGCGAATTAGAGAAACACCAAGAAGAACATATTCGTCGTCTCGAAAAAATTGCAAACCTTACAGCAGAAGATGCTAAACAACAATTGATTGAAAGCTTAAAGAACGAAGCCCAAACGCAGGCATTGTCTTTACAGCAAGATATTATTGAAGAAGCTAAACAAAAAGCGAATAAGGAAGCAAGAAAAATTATCATTCAATCTATTCAAAGAACGGCTGCCGAAGTAGCGATTGAAAATACGGTTACTGTGTTTAATTTGGAATCAGACGAAATGAAAGGACAGATCATTGGTAGAGAAGGTCGTAATATCCGTGCCATTGAAGCTGCAACAGGTGTTGACTTAATTGTAGACGATACGCCAGAAGCAATCTTGTTATCTTCATTTGATCCATTAAGAAGAGAGATTGCACGTTTAAGTTTACAAAGATTGGTAGCCGATGGTCGAATTCACCCAGCACGTATCGAAGAAGTAGTGGATAAAACACGTCGCCAATTGGAAGAACAAATTGCTGAAATTGGAGAACGTACTGTGATTGAATTAGGTATCCATGGTTTACATAAAGAGTTGATTCGTATCATCGGAAAAATGCGTTTCCGTTCTTCTTATGGACAGAATTTGTTGATGCACTCTCGTGAGACTGCAAATTTATGTGGTATCATGGCAGCTGAATTAGGATTGAATCCTAAATTGGCAAAACGTGCAGGTTTATTACATGATATAGGTAAAGTACCTGATGAAGAGACTGAATTAAGCCACGCATTATTAGGGGCTAAATTAGCAGAGAAATATGGTGAAAATCCAGCGGTGGTGAATGCCATTGGTGCCCACCACGATGAAATGGAAATGCAATATGTGATTTCACCAATCATTCAAGCTTGTGACGCGATCAGTGGTGCAAGACCGGGTGCTAGACGTGAAATCATGCAACAATATATCCAACGCATCAAGGATTTGGAAAACTTAGCACTTGGTTATCAAGGCGTTGATAAGGCATATGCCATCCAAGCTGGACGTGAATTAAGGGTGATTGTAGAAGCAGAGAAGGTTACAGACCAATCATCAGATCAATTGAGCTTTGAAATCGCCCAAAAAATACAGACCGAAATGACCTATCCTGGTCAAATCAAAGTAACGGTCATTCGTGAAAAGAGAGCTGTAAACATTGCCAGATAGGCGCATAATAAGGAAAACAGGCCCTAAAAGGCAGGGATTTTAATATTTGGGTCAAATAATTTGGAGAATCGCATGGGTAACCCTACCTTTGCCCTCCGCAAAAAAATGAATTATGAGCGTAGCAGTAAACTTCGTACACGAGCAATTAACAGCAAAGAAATCTTATCCAGCATTTAAGGCTGGTGATAATATTACCGTAAACTACAAGATCGTAGAGGGTGGTAAAGAGCGTATCCAAAGTTTCCGTGGGGATGTAATTAAGACCCAAGGAACTGGAGCAACAGCTACTTTTACCGTACGTAAGATCTCTGATGGAGTGGGTGTGGAGCGTTTATTCCCTTTCTTATCTCCAAATATTGATGGTATCGTTTTAAACAAGTCTGGTAAAGTACGTCGTGCTAAATTGTACTATTTACGTGATAGAAGCGGTAAAAGTGCTCGTATTAAAGAAAAAAGATTCTAAGCCTAATCGCTTAAATTATATAAAGGTCCTCTATTCGAGGACCTTTTTTGTGCTATTTGCATTACCTTTATCATTCTAAACGATACATTATGGGCAACTTAGGATTTCAAGAATTATTAATTATTGGTATAGTTATTTTAGTCATGTTTGGTGGAAGAAAAATCCCTGAATTCATGCGTGGATTAGGTAAAGGTATCCGCGAATTCAATGATGCTAAAAATAACGTGAAAAAAGAAATCGAAGAAGGCATTAAAGAAAAAGACGATAAAGCTTCTTAATCAGCGATCTGTTTTTCACTTTCACACCTATTGCTACCATGGTCCATTAGTGACCATTGCAACATCTTGTGCGCAAACATAGCCTCTTTACTATGAGACCAATATTATTTATTTATTGTGTACTTTTTTGTATTGGTAGCATTGCTGCACAAGATAGTTTGAGTTTGAATAGAATTGGCTTTAGCAGTTTATTCACGGTGCAGCAAGTCCCAAATAAAGACAAGTCTTTTGTCATCGAGATGCATCCCAAGGCAATTAGTTTTGTACAATCCTATATCGAAAAAGAAGGTGCAGCTTTGAGAAAGATGAAAACCTGGGCAAAACCCTATTTCAATTTATACGATGAGATTTTAATTGCTAATGGGATACCAGTTGAGTTAAAGTATTTAAGTGTTATTGAAAGTCATTTAAGTTCACAAGCAATTTCATGGGCAGGTGCTGCAGGTCCTTGGCAAATTATGCCTGCGGAAGCAACCCGATTGGGGTTGAAGTTACTGCCCAACGACGAACGAATGGATTATCAAAAAAGCACGCAAGCTGCAGCGATCATCTTAAAAGAATTATACCAACAATTTGGGGATTGGCTATTAGTGGTGGCCGCCTATAACGGAGGTGCAGGCAGACTCAATAAAGCGATTGAAAAAAAGAAAACAAAAGATTTTTGGGCATTACAATATGAGTTACCATTGGAGACCAGGAACCATGTAAAAAAATTCATCGCCACGCATGCGATATTCGAAGGGGTACCAATTGCAGAACTTGAGAAAAATCAAAATACAGCCGAAACAACCATGCGCACTGAACCAGCAGGCATGGAAAAAATGATAATTACAGGGAGGTTCAATGCAAAAACTATCGCTATTTGGTTAAAGATGCCTTTAGCATACATTAACAAATTGAATCCAAATATGGATCAGCAATTGTCTACAGGGAAAGCTTATACACTTGTTCTGCCTACCAAAGAGGCTAAAATATTTGAGGCCCATAAAAATCAAATTTTACAGGCCTCAATACAATCTTTATATCTGGATATCGATTAATGGAGTATGAAATCATCATCTACAAACAATGATTTAAAAGTCATCATCGAAATCATCTTTGTCATCAAATAAATCATCCTCTTCTAAGCTTAAGTCCTCTTCTAACCCAAAATCATCGTCATCGCCTTTTTTTGCTTTACCAGCTTTCTTGGTTGTTTTAGGTAAATCAAATTCTGCAAAGTCAGGATCCCAATTGTCGTCATCTTCCTCTGTCTTTCCCCAATCATCTGTTTCTTCTTCCTCATCAAAATCATCATCCTCGTCTTCGTCGTTTTTTCTTGAAGATGTCTTGCTTGATTTTTTAGCTTTGACTACGCCATTTTTTGGTGTCGCTGTCTTTTTCTCTTTTGTAGATTTTACTGCCATAACTCAATCAAAATATTTGTGTAAATTTCAAATGAAAATTTTATTTATCAAAAATAATGCGACTTTTTTTATTCCTTTTTTTTGACTATAAATGTACAATTTGATCTCTACCCGGACCATTGGATACATACTTCACAGGTACGCCTAAATATTTATTAATAAATTCGATATATGTTTTCATAGTTGCTGGCAATTCAGTATCTTTTTTCATTTTGGTGGTATCCACATCCCATCCTGCCATTTGAAAAAGATCTCAAGTGCAGCTTGACGCTGCATCTCAAGATCATTGTCGATAAC
>RFSD01000079.1 GCA_009924165.1 Chitinophagia bacterium
TAAGACCATTTGCAATCAATCTTACTAAGGATCATGAGTCTGCTAAGGACTTATATCAAGACACATTGTATAGAGCGATTTCAAATAAAGACAAGTACAATGTTGGAACCAATATTAAAGCATGGTTGTATACCATTATGCGTAATATTTTTATCAATGATTATCGCCGTAAAGCCAAGCAATCAACTGTGTTGGATAATAGCCCGAATGATTTTTTAATCGATCAAACTTTCAATAAGGTGGTGAATGATGGAATAACTAACTTAAATTTGAAGGAAGTAAATCAATTCATACATGATTTACCGGAGTTATTTAGAACACCATTTAATTTATATTACGAAGGTTATAAATACAATGAAATTGCTGAAGCACTAAATGAGCCTCTTGGTACAATCAAAAGTAGAATTCACTTTGCTAGAAAAATTTTAAAGCAAAAAATTCAACGATATTAAATTCATGTCATCGACATCAAAAAAAGTAATTGTTATTGGAGCTGGTTTTGCAGGTTTGTCTGCAGCAAGTTTCTTAGCAAAAATGGGTTGGGAAGTTACAGTGATTGAAAAGCATGATTTACCTGGTGGTAGAGCAAGAAAGTTTAAAGCCGAAGGTTTTACATTTGATATGGGTCCTAGTTGGTATTGGATGCCAGATATTTTCGAAAGGTATTTCAATGCTTTTGGAAAAAATGTAAGTGATTACTACGCACTTAAAAGATTAGATCCTTCCTACAGAGTTTATTTTGAAAAAGAAGGATGGGATATTCCAGCGAATTACAACGAATTACAAAATTTATTAGAGTCGGTAGAGCCTGGCGCAGCCAAGGCTTTGGATGCATTCATGGCAGAGGCAAAATTCAAATACGATGTTGGTGTCGGAAAGCTAGTGCATAATCCAGGTTTATCATTGACAGAATTTTTGGATATGGATTTAGTGAAAGGCGTTTTTAAATTAGACGTTTTTCAATCTATGAAAAAACATGTCGCTAAATTTTTTAAACATCCATCCATTCAATCTTTGATGGAATTTCCAGTATTATTTTTAGGCGCGCTTCCAGAAAAAACACCCGCATTATATAGCTTGATGAATTATGCAGATATCAAAGGAGGTACCTGGTATCCAGAATTTGGTATGTATAGCATTGTGCAAGGAATGTATGATTTAGCAATTTCATTGGGCGTACAATTTAAATTTGGGGAAGAAGTGACTTCGATCGAAGTGCAATCTGGTAAAGCAGTTGCTGTACATGCTTTAAAAACTGCAACAGGCGAGCAACAACAATATACCATGGATGTGTTGATTGGTGCGGGCGATTATCACTACATTGAAACTAAATTATTAGCACCAGCATACCAGTCTTATTCCGCTGCTTATTGGGATAGCAGGGTGATGGCGCCAAGTTCTTTATTGTATTATGTGGGATTGAATAAAAAATTAGAAGGGGTATTGCATCATCAATTATTTTTTGATACCGATTTTGGTTTGCATGGACACGAAATATACACTGATCCTAAATGGCCAACAAGACCTTTGTTTTATGCAAGTGCGCCTTCGGTAACAGATCCAACTGTAGCGCCAGAGGGCTGTGAGAATTTATTTTTATTGATCCCCATTGCAGCAGGTTTAGAAGGAGATACAGAAGAGATTAGAGATCAATATTTCGAGATGATCATTCAACGTTTCGAAGAACGTATTGGTCAGTCTATTCGAAGTTCCATTGTATATAAGCGTTCATTTGCTCTGAAGGAATTTAAGGAAGACTATCATTCCTTTAGAGGAAATGCATATGGCTTGGCCAATACTTTATTGCAAACGGCAAATTTAAAACCAAGTTGTAAAAGTAAAAAAGTAAATAACTTATATTACACTGGTCAATTAACAGTACCTGGTCCGGGCGTGCCGCCAAGTTTAATTAGTGGGGAAGTGGTGGCGAAGCTAGTAGATCAAAAACATAAAGCATAATTGAATATGTCTTCATTAACATTATACAACGACGTCACAGCGCAAAGTAGTAAGTACACTACTTTAATGTATAGTTCTAGTTTTTCATCTGCTATTGGTCTATTAGATAAGACACTTCGTCAACCTATTTATGATATTTATGGATTTGTAAGATTTGCAGATGAAATTGTAGACACGTTTCATGAGTATGATAAAGCAACATTACTTGCCACATTCAAAACAGATACCTATGCCGCATTGGACAATGGCATCAGTTTAAATCCAATCTTACATCGCTTTCAGTTAACCTACAATCAATTTAAAATTGATAGGGCCTTATTAGATGCATTTTTATACAGTATGGAGATGGATCTTTCTCAGCAGTCCCATGATCAAGCAAGTTACAATCAATACATTTTTGGAAGTGCCGAAGTAGTGGGTTTGATGTGTCTTAAAATATTTTGCAATGGGGATGAAGGGCAATATGAAGTATTGAAACCATCGGCTCAGCGATTAGGTGCTGCATTTCAAAAGGTCAATTTCTTGAGGGATATCAAAGCAGATTTTGTGGGTATGGAGCGTATGTATTTTCCAAATTGTGATTTTAGTAATTTTAGTTTGGCCGATAAGCAAGCAATTGAGGTGGATATACAAGCCGATTTTGATGCAGCTTTAGAAGGTATAAAAGCCCTACCTATTCCTTGTCGTTTTGGGGTGTATGTGGCGTTCAAATATTATTATGCTTTATTTAAGAAGATTAAACAGACCAACCACGGGGCGCTATTAAGCACAAGAATCAGGATACCAGATTATGGTAAATTATTTATTGTATTCAATGCAAAAATTAGAGCAAGCTTAAATTTGTTATAGTACCTTTGTATTCTTAAACCTTTCTTTATGATTTTCTTAATTTCAATGTTATTGACTTTTGCCATTATGGAAGGTGTTACTTGGTTAACGCACAAATATGTCATGCATGGTTTTTTGTGGTATTTACATGAAGACCATCATCAGCCAACTGGGCATTTTTTTGAAAAGAATGATGCATTCTTTTTGATTTTTGCCATTCCTAGTATGGCATGTATTTTTTATGGTACATTCCATGCGATGCCATGGCTATCTGGTATTGGAACAGGCGTTGCCATGTATGGATTTGCATATTTTATTGTACACGAAGTCATTATACACCAAAGAATCAAATGGTTTACAAAATCTAATAATAGATATATCAAAGCCATTCGTTGGGCGCACAAAATGCACCATAAACATTTAGGGAAAGAAGACAGTGAAAGTTTTGGCATGTTGATTGTAGCTAAAAAATATTGGGATAAGGTAAGACGTGACGAAATGATTCAAAACAACGGTTAGTCCATTGCAAATCGAAAATAAATATGATTATATAATAGCCGGTGCAGGTTGCGCCGGCTATTCTTTGTTATACCATTTATTACAGGATCCATTTTTATGCAAAAAAAAGATATTGGTGGTGGATACTAATTTCAATAAAGGGAACGATCGTACCTGGTGTTTTTGGGAAGATACAGATGGTCCCTTTGAATCCATTGTCTGTAAAAAATGGTCGAATATAGAAGTTTTAAAAGGCAGGATGCAAAGGTTATTACCAACAGCACCTTTTGAATATAAAATGATTCAAGGCATTGATTTTTACCAATATATTAGTGCTTTTGCAAAAGGTTTTGACAATGTGGAATGGATAGCTTCAAAAATCTTAAGTATTGATGCAGCAGATGTTGGTGCAAGGGTCAATTGGGAAGGCGGTGCAGCCAATGCAAACTATGTATTTTCAAGCATCAACGGGGAACGCATTCAATCCACACTTTGGCAGCATTTTAAAGGGAACGTTGTTGAGTTTGATGATGCTGTTTTTGATAAGTCGGTTGCTAGATTAATGGATTTTAATGTACCACAAATGGATGCCACAGCTTTCATGTATTTGCTTCCTTTAACAGATAAAAAAGCCTTGGTAGAATATACTTTATTTTCTCCTAACATTTTAGAAACAGCCGAGTATGATCTTGTTTTGAATGCATATATGGAAGCACATTATAAAGGACAAGCATATAGCATTGTACATACCGAACAAGGCGCTATCCCAATGACCACAAAAAAGATGACATCAACAATCAATAATGTCATTTCAATAGGCACAATGGGAGATGCGGTTAAAGCAAGTACTGGCTATGCTTTTCAGTTTATCCAGAAGCAAACACAACAAATAGTGAAGCAATTAAAATTGAATCAAACCTTGGATGCATCGGTGCATTATACAAGGCATCAATTTTATGATGCTGTATTATTATATATTCTTGAACACAAGAAAATGGAAGGCGATGAAATTTTTGCACGCATTTTCAAAAAGAATGATGCAGCCACTGTTTTTAAATTCTTATCTAATACATCGAACTTAATAGAGGATATCCGCATTATGCTGAGTCTTCCAACACAAATTTTCTTAACGGCTGCTATTAAAGTTTTGTTTCGGCGGTAAGTTATTGTCTCAATTTCATATTTTTGTTTACAGCCTTGTCGTACAATGGTTAGTACAAGCGTTTCCGAAGCGCTAAATCCCAGTTCGATCCTGGGCTTGGCTACAAGTTAAGATTTCACAATTACCTATTTTTTTTCGTACCTTAGGTTTCTTGAAAAAAGTCATTGCCATATGTTGTTTTGCAGCCTTGTTGTTGTCAACAAGCAGTCTAAGCTATTTTTATTGGCTTCAGGAAAAAGTACATGAGCAGGAGCGCTTTGCAAATATTGACGCAGGTAAATTTGAAGAAAATGATGACAATGACAACAAGGATCAAATCACACTCATTGTAAAAGATAAATCTGTTTTACCCGAAGGATATCACTGGGAGGAAAAAGGCCGCGAGTTTAGTTATAAGGGGATGTTTTATGATATAGTTTCCATCAAAAAAACAAATAAAGGTTGGGTGATTAAAGCTGCATCGGATGAAGAAGAAGCAGCTATTGTTGCGAATCAGCATAAAGTTCATTCATTCAATAAAGATCCAAATTCTAAAACTAGTTCGGAATCTTCTAAGATTAAATTGAATCTAAGTTTCGCGGTCTATGATTGCAATCAATTGTATCATTACAAGCACAGTGATATTGTACAAGATAAAAAAGGCTACTTATTTTATACTACGCCTATTTTGAATCGCTATACGGGCGAAATCACACATCCGCCAGAAGCTGTCTAATCCATAAGACAATTCAATCAAATGGGCTTTACTGTTTGATTGATTATTCATTTTCATTTATAAAATATTTAGAATGCGTTTAATATTAAGCGTACTGGTATTTTTTAGTATGAGCTTGAATCTTTTGGCACAATCTGACACCACGACTAAGCAATTACAAGACGTCGTGATCTATGCCAATAAGTTTCCAACGCTTTCTAAAAATATCGTACAAAGGGTGGTTGCCTTAACCGATAAAGTATTGTTGCAACAACAAGCCAATACGGCAGATATCTTAACTGCTTCTGGGCAGGTTTTTGTTCAAAAAAGTCAAGCTGGTGGTGGAAGCCCTGTGGTGAGAGGGTTTGAGGCCAGTAGGGTCTTATTGATGGTGGATGGTATTCGTATGAACAGCGCGATTTTTAGAGCGGGTCATTTACAAAATATCATCACAGTGGATAATATGATTTTGGATAGGGTTGAGATTTTGTATGGTCCAAGTTCTACCATGTATGGCAGTGATGCATTGGGTGGGGTAGTTAATTTATATACCAAACAGCCGCAATTATTTACTTCTAATGTGGCTTCTAAAAAAGCGCCTTGGAAAATTGGTGGCAATGTAGTGTATCGATATGGCAATGGGCAAAATGAAAACCGCCAACATATCGATGTCAATATCGCCAATCACAAATGGGCTTACCTCACTTCCTTTACCAATAGCAGTTTTGGAGATATGCGTCAGGGTAATCAAAGATCAGCTGCTTACCCAGACTTTGGTAAAAGATTTTTTTATGTAGCTCGTGAGAACAATACAGATGTGGTGAAGGACAATAGTGCATCTGTGAATATCCAAAAACTAAGTGGATATACACAAACAGATTTATTGCAAAAAGTATTGTTCAAGCCGAATGAAAACACAGAACATTTATTGAATGTACAATTCTCTAATTCTTCTGATATTAATCGTTATGATCGTTTAACAGAAACGAGTAATGGCTTACCTGTATTTGCTGAATGGTATTATGGGCCACAGGTGCGTAATTTGATTGGTTATAAATTAACTAAATCAAATTTGAATGGGTATTTTCAAAAAATGACTACGAATCTGAATTACCAGCACCTTGAAGAAAGTAGAATAACAAGAAGATTCAAATCCAATAACAAAGATTATAGATTTGAAGCCGTAGATCTATTTGGATTCAATGTAGATCTTTTACGTCAAGGTAAGTCTAGTGAGCTTCATGTTGGGGTGGAGTCTTATTACAATAAGGTGGGTTCGACAGCCTATCGTAATAATATTGCGACCAATGTGCGAAGTGCAATCACCACTAGGTATAGCGATGGGCCTACCAATATGGCCAATTATGCAATCTATGCACAACATACCCAATTCTTGACTGGTAATTGGGTATTGAATAGCGGATTGCGTTTAAACAATGTACAATTGAATGCCAACTTTAAAGACACTGCACTCATGCGTTTTCCATTTACAGATGCAAATCAAAACAATACTGCTTTAACGGGTAATCTAGGTATGGCTTACAATGGTGCAGATGGATTCAGAGTTGCTTTTGGTTTTAGTAGTGGATTTAGAGCGCCAAACGTAGATGACTTGACAAAAGTATTTGATACTAGAACGGGTTATGTAGTGGTACCAAACAAAGATTTAAAACCTGAGTATACTTACAATACAGAATTGAATGTTTCTAAAACGGCTAAAAAATATACCATCGGTGGATCTGTTTTCTTTACTAGATTCAAAAATGCTTTAGTGGTAGACAAATTTAAATGGAATAATGCAAGCGCTATTTTATATCAAGGGATTATGAGTGATGTATATGCGATGCAAAATAAAGCGATTGCTAATGTGTATGGCTTTAACATCAATGGTTCTGCTAATTTAACACCTAATACAATTTTGGCTGCAACCTATACTTATACTAAGGGTAGGTATACCAATAAAGACATGAATGGCGTGAATGCTGAAAAACCTTTAGACCATATTCCTCCAACCTATGGCAGAATAGGGTTAAAGCATAATTTAAAAAAGTTTTCTGCAGAACTATTTACTGTATTTAATGGGTGGAAGCATATTGAAGATTATAGCTCAAGTGGGGAAGACAATCAAATTTATGCGACTAAGGATGGTATGCCGTCTTGGCAAATTTGGAATATCAACACAAATTATCAAACTAGTAATAAATTAAGCTTCAGTTTTCAAATCGAAAACATAGCTGATTTAAATTACCGTTATTTTGCGAGTGGAATTTCTGCTTTGGGTAGAAATTAC
>RFSD01000080.1 GCA_009924165.1 Chitinophagia bacterium
CCCGAAGCATGCTTCGGGTTTTTTAAAATCGTTATAGTAGCAAAAAAATTAGAATTTAAATTTCCTTCAAATTCTAATTTTTGCCCTTCCTGCTTATCACTTTCTTTGCTGCAGCAACAATATTCACTGCATCCAATCCGTATTTAGTTAATAATTGATTTGGTGTACCACTCTCTCCAAATGTATCTTGCGTGCCAATGAATTCTACAGGCACTGGATAATGTTTTGCAGCTGCTTGTGCTACCACATCGCCCATACCACCAATCACGTTATGCTCTTCGGCAGTCACTACACAACCAGTTTTCTTTAAGCTCTTGATAATGGCTGCTTCGTCAAATGGTTTGATTGTATGTAAGTTGATCACTTCTACACTGATGCCTTCTGATTCTAATTGTTTTGCTGCTTCAATTGATTTCCATACTAAGTGTCCACATGCAACAATGGTTACATCTGTTCCTTCTGCTAATATTTGTGCCTTACCAATCACAAAATCAGATCCATCTTCCTTAGTGAAGTTTGGCCATTTTGGTCGACCAAATCTTAAGTACACTGGACCTTCATAACCTGCAATCATTTTTGTTGCAGCTTTTGTTTGGTTATAATCACATGGCACAATCACGGTCATGCCTGGTAACATTTTCATTAATCCAATGTCTTCTAATATTTGATGTGTTGCACCATCTTCTCCTAAAGTCAATCCAGCATGCGATGCGCAAATTTTTACATTCTTATCCGAGTAAGCAACACTTTGTCTAATTTGATCATATACACGTCCTGTGCTGAATCCAGCAAAAGTAGTGGTGTAGGGGATTCTTCCGCCAATGGTTAAACCTGCTGCAATACCAATCATATTGGCTTCTGCAATGCCTACTTCTATGAATCGCTCAGGTAGTTCTTTCATCAATGGGCCTAATTTAAAAGAACCCGCTAAGTCTGCAGTCAATACCACGACGTTTTTATTTTCTCTCGCGATTTCTAAAATACCATCTCCAAATCCTGCTCTTGTTTCTTTTTCGTTTTGAACTACGATATCTTTTACGTTCATATTGTTAGGTTATACTTTGAAATAAATAAATTTTTTTAGCACATTGAATTTTATCCAATGCATTTGTTCGTTCTAGTTTTCGAAGGTGGAATAAAAGTAAGGTGTCTTTGCTTCAAACTCTGCAGCACAAGTATCTACCATTTTATATACCCTGGTAATCCCCAATGCTTTTCTTTTTTCATACACTTCGTCGTCAGATACATTGCCTTGTAATACTTTGGCTATTTGTAAATCACTAAAGCCATGCTTCTTTGCTTCTTTTAGGGTTTCAGTTGGCAAAGTAGCAAGGTCATGCTTCGCGATTTCTTTTTCTATATCGCAGATGATTCTGATTTGATATAAGAACCAATTGTCTATCCCTGTTGCAGCTGCAATGGATCTTACTGTAGAACCTTGCATTAATGCATCTTTGATTCTGAAGATTCGATCCCATTTTGGTGTCTTGATATACTCCATTAATTCTTCGTTCTTCATCAAGCTCTTTCCATAATAGCCCAATCCTACAGCTTCGTTCTCTAAAGATTGACAAGCTTTTTGAATCGCTTCTGTAAAGCTTCTTCCGATCGCCATCACTTCACCCACACTCTTCATTTGTAATCCCAATGTATCGTTGGCACCTTTGAATTTATCAAAATTCCATCTTGGTACTTTTACAATTACATAATCTAATGCTGGTTCAAAATATGCAGAAGTGGTTTGTGTGATTTGATTTTTTAATTCATCCAAATGGTATCCAATCGCCAATTTTGCAGCAATCTTTGCAATGGGATAGCCCGTTGCTTTGGATGCCAATGCAGACGACCTTGATACACGTGGATTAATTTCCACAGCAATCAATTCCTCTGTGATAGGATTTTGTGCAAACTGCACATTACATCCACCAGAGAAATTACCTAAACTACGCATCATCAACATGGCTTTGTTACGCATGTCTTGAAAAGCAGTATCGCTTAATGTCATTGCAGGTGCAACGGTGATAGAATCTCCTGTATGCACACCCATTGGATCTAAGTTCTCTACAGTACATATAATCACAACATTATCCGCCTGGTCTCTTAATAATTCTAATTCATATTCTTTCCATCCCAACACTGCTTTCTCTACTAATACTTCGTGCATTGGGGATGCTTTCAAACCTCTTTCTAATGCGGCATCTAATTCACTTGCATCGTGCACAAATCCGCCACCTGTTCCGCCTAATGTAAAAGATGGACGAATCACCAATGGGAAGCCTATCACTTGTGCAAATTCTTTTCCTTCTAAAAAACTATTTGCAACCCTACTTGGTGCTACTGCAATCCCAATTTTCACCATCAATTGTCTAAATAATTCTCTGTCCTCTGCCGTATTGATTGCAGCTACATCTACACCAATCATTCTACAATTGTATTGCTCCCAGATGCCTAATTCGTCGGCTTCCTTACAAAGATTCAATGCAGTTTGTCCTCCCATGGTTGGTAAGACTGCGTCTATTTGATTCTCTTTTAAAATTTGCTCTATACTTTCGATGGTCAATGGCAATAAATAAACCTTGTCTGCCATCATTGGATCTGTCATGATTGTGGCTGGATTGCTATTGATCAAAATCACTTTGATCCCCTCTTCTCTCAATGATCGAGCAGCTTGTGATCCGGAATAGTCAAACTCGCAGGCTTGTCCAATAATGATGGGTCCAGAACCTACAATTAAAATGGATTTGATGGAAGTATCTTTTGGCATGGCTACAAAAATATAAATTGTGCAAATCTATTAATTTTTGACTGCATTCGGCCCATTTTATGTGAAACAATTTTATCCTTTTTAATTCGTATCTTCACCTCAATACAAAATGTTATGGCAGTAATTAAACAAGGGGCCAAGGCACCAGCGTTCAAAGGTACCGATCAACACGGAAAAACAGTTTCAATAGCCGATTTTAAAGGCCAAAAATTGGTTTTATATTTCTACCCAAAGGACGATACGCCGGGTTGTACAGCACAGGCTTGTAATTTGCGTGATAATTATAAGAAATTGATTAAGAAGGGAATCGCTATTTTAGGGGTCAGCGTAGACTCTGTGGCTTCCCATGTCAAATTCATCGATAAATACGAGCTTCCTTTCTCTTTAATTGCGGACGAAGACAAGAAAATTGTAGACAAATACAATCTTTGGGGCCAAAAGAAATTCATGGGGAAGACCTATATGGGCACGACTAGAACTACTTTTTTGATTGATGAAGCTGGCATGGTGCAGCATATCATTGAAAAACCAGATACGAAAGACCACACTGCCGAAATTTTAGCTATTTCTGGTTGGTAAGTTCGATGGAGGTGCTTAATTCCAATTTTACTTCGCAATCACATAAGTCAGCCAACTTAAAAGATAAGCTAGTCCTGTCATCATGAAAAATTGAATGGTGGGCCATTTCCAAGTGCCTGTTTCTCTTTTCACAATAGCAAGCGTACTCATACATTGCATCGCAAGTACATAAAACACCATCAAGGAAAGTGCTGTGGCTAAACTATAAACTGGTTTGCCATCTGGCCAAACAGAAGTACGTAATTTTTCTCTTAAACTACTGTTATTATCTTCCTCCACACTATACAACGTGGCCATAGTTCCAACAAATACCTCTCTTGCCGCAAAAGAGGTAATCAATGCAATACCAATCTTCCAATCATAACCCAAAGGCTTTATCACTGGTTCAATTTTTTTACCTAAAATACCCGCATAAGAATTAGCAAGTTTATCGGTGTTGTATTGTTTTTCTAATTGTGCTGCTTGCGTCGGATTACTCTTCACAGCCATCGTATATTGTGCATTGAGCTGATCCATTTTTTCATTCGGGCCATAAGAACTCAAGAACCACAGTAACAAACTTATCATGATGATTACTTTACCTGCATCCACCACAAATATTTTTGCTTTTTGAATCATGGTCATACCTACATTACCCCAGCGTGGTGCACGGTAGACAGGTAATTCTAAAATAAAATAACTCTTCTCTTTGATCTTGATAAAAAACTTAAGGATAAAGCTTGCTAAAAGGGCCATTACAATACCAAGTAAATAAAGTGCCATCATCACCAACCCTTGTAAACTTAAAAAACCAAAATACATTTTTTCGTCTATCACCAAAGAAATTAAAATAGTGTAGACAGGGAGTCTTGCACTACAACTCATAAATGGTGTTACTAAAATAGTCAGTAAGCGTTCTTTTTTATTTTCAATATTTCTAGCACTCATGATGGCTGGCACAGCACAAGCAAAACCACTAATCATGGGCATCACACTCTTGCCATTTAAACCTACTTTGCGCATGAGTTTATCACTTAAGAAACTGATCCTAGCCATATACCCCGTGTCTTCTAGCAATGTGATGAGTCCAAATAAGATCATGATTTGCGGCACAAAAATCACAATTCCGCCTATACCTGCAACAAAACCATTCACCAATAAGTCCTGCCACCATGCTTCTGGTAACACTTGATTTAAATAAGTTGTGATATTGGTAAATATCCACTCAATGCCATCCATTGGGAAGGATGCCATCCAGAATACAGACTGAAACAATAAAAATAAAACGCTTAATAAAATAATATATCCTCCTATACGGTGTAATAAAATATTATCTAATCGATCTGTTCTTTTTTTCTTAGCAGTTGGATCAGGTTCTGTCACCCATTTTTTCATGAGCTCTTGAATGCGCTGATAACGTTGTAAAATTTCTTGCGCCTGTGTTTTAGTATGATTAAAATCGGTTTCAATTTCTATCTGCTCTATGTTTTCTTGCATTTCTTGGTCCAAAGGAAATGTGGCATGATGCATCAAATAATGCAAAGCAGCATAGTCACTATGCGTAGGATATGTTTTTTTAAATGCATCAATGGCAGCAGGGGCAAGGTTTTTATTGTCAATGAAACTTTCCTGATTTCTTGAACGTGGTGTTTCGATAATTTGCCCCAATACTTTTTTTAATTCTCCTAAGCCTTTATTTTTTCTTGCGTCCACCGCCACAACAGGAATGCCTAAATCGGATTGTAGTCCAGCGATATCAACTTTAATGCCTTTTTTTTGTGCCAGGTCATTCATGGTGAGCGCCAAAACCACAGGAATTTTTAAATCAATAATTTGACTACAGAAAAGTAAATTCCTTTTTAAATTACTTGCATCTGCAATTAATAAAATCACATCTGTTTTTACATCTTCGTCTACACCCATTAGCACTCGGTAAGCCACCCATTCGTCTTCTCTTTTTGGATAAAAACTATAAGTACCTGGTAGGTCAATTAAAGTACTTTGATGCGGTCCAATTTTTAAATCCCCTGTTTTCTTATCAACGGTAACGCCAGGGAAATTGCCTACTTTTTGTTGCAATCCCGTTAAGGCATTAAAAAGCGAACTTTTTCCACTGTTGGGATTCCCCACTAAGGCGATATGTATACCTGCTTTCACGATTGGTCGCAAAGCTAGCCATTAAGCATAGGGACTACTTACGAAATAAGAAATTGAAACCTTTTAAAATGGATGACTTTTAGCAGTTTTTGAACCAATAGACGATAAAACTAGTCTCCATTGCTTAATTTTATAGTTCAAACACGATCTATGCGTCCAATTATTACCTTCCTCTTACTATTTGTATCTTTCTTTGGTCTAGCTCAAAAGCAAAATAAGGGAGATCGTCAGCTGATAAAAAACTTAAAATTACACGTTCAATATTTAGCGAGTGATGTGCTTGAAGGACGTCGTGCAGGGAGTGAAGGCGAGCAAAAGGCAGTTGATTATATCATTGCACAATATGAAAGCGCTGGCTTACACCCCATGGGCACTCAAGGATATCTCCAATCATTCCCAATCAATGAAGGAAAAAAATGGGATGAAAAGGCATTTTTAAAAGTGAATCAACAATCAATGGATTTTGGAAATGATTTTTTTACGGTGTCCACTGGATTGAATAATCAATTTACAACTAAGTCAACCCTTGCTTTAGAAGAACCTGGCCAGGTTTGGTTTAAAGATCTACAAGAAGTATTGGAAGAGCAACAAAGCAATCCGCATTTTGATGTACAAGATTGGATTAAGACGACAGCCAATAGCATGAAAGAAAAAAATGCAAAAGCATTGTTTCTTTATAATAGTGGTAGTTTGGTAGATAATATACAATTTAACAAATTTGATACAAGTGCTGCATTAGCTATACCAGTTGTCTATATCACTAAAGATGGGTTTAAAAAATACTTTAATGATGCATTGGGCACATTTGAAATTGAGGCTAATTTAATTTTAACGCCGCAAATTAGAACAGGAAAAAATGTAGTCGCATATATTGATAATAAAGCGGCACATACTGTTGTGTTGGGTGCGCATGTAGACCACTTAGGGTATAATCAAGATAAAAATGCATTGGATATAAATAATGATATCCGCAATGGTGCCGACGACAATGCCAGTGGTACAGCGGGTTTAATTGAATTGGCTAAAGTATTGAACAAAGCATCTAAAGAAGGAGACACCTATAACAAAAACAATTATTTGATCATTCATTTTTCTGCAGAAGAACTTGGTTTGATTGGAAGCAAGTATTGGTTAGACCATCCAACCATTCAAGCCAGTTTTAACTATATGGTGAATATGGATATGGTAGGCAGGTATGATGCTACAAAAAAAATGAGTTTGGGCGGTTATGGTACTTCTAGTAAGTGGTCCGAAATTATTTCTAAAACACCAACTACCTTATTGTATACCATTGATAGTGCCGGAACAGGTCCAAGTGATCATGCTAGTTTTTACAGAAAAGATATGCCTGTATTATTTATGTTCACAGGTAGCCATGCAGATTACCATAAAGCAACAGATGATTGGGATAAAATAAATTATGTTGGTCAAAAAGATATCCTTCGTTTTGTGCAAGGAATTATTCAAACAACGAATACTTATGGTAAGTTAGATTTCTTAAAAACACGCGAAGCTGCAATGGGCCGTAGCACTAAGTTTACAGTGAGTTTAGGTGTAATGCCTGATTATGCGTATACAGGCACTGGGCTTAGGATTGAGGGTGCTTCTGCAGGGAAATTAGGTGAAAAATTAGGGCTTAAAGCAGGTGATATTTTATTGCAAATGGGCGACTATAAATTCATTGATGTGATGAGTTATATGACCACATTGTCTAAATTTAAAAAAGGGGATAGTACTTTTTTAATTTATAAAAGAGGAACTGAAGAAGTTAAAGTAGATATTGTATTTTAAATTTATAAAACCTACATTTAATAAACCGATATTTTTATTCTTGTGAGTGCAAAAATTATTTTAAATCAGGACGAAATTAATGAACAAGATTTTGAGGGCTCTCGAATCTTG
>RFSD01000009.1 GCA_009924165.1 Chitinophagia bacterium
GGAATGGGAGCTGGTAAATATTCACACAGCCAGCGATAACTAATGGTCATGATGCTACTTTAAGGTATGTTTCAAAAATACTATTTTATGTTTAAATAACCCGTGTATAACCTATGAATAACCCGTTAATAACTGTAATTTTAATGTGCAAATCCCCTTAGAACAGCCTGTGAATATGCCTATTGGATAATTAAATTTCGAGATGCCGAATTTTGAAAGGATTTTCGCAGTAAGAAAAGCAAGTTTTATTATGGCCCTACCTAACCTCAATACAAGATCAACAACAAGAAAAAAAACTAGTTCTGTAGATGTGAGTGCCATGATGTATGGGAAAATACCACCGCAAGCAAGAGAATTGGAGGAAGCGATTCTTGGAGGTATTCTTTTAGAGAAAAGTGCATTTGATACGGTGACTGAAATTTTAAAGCCAGAATGTTTTTATGTAGAAGCGCATCAAATGATTTTTCAGTCGATGCAAAGTTTACAACAAAAGAACATGCCTATCGATATGTTAACGGTGGTAGAAGAATTAAAAATGCGTGAATACTTAGATCAGGTTGGTGGCGCTTATTATATTTCTAAATTAACCAATGTAGTTGTTTCTACAGCAAATATAGATGCTCACTCTAAGATTGTTTTACAAAAATTTATTCAAAGAGAACTCATCAGAATTAGTGGTGAAATTATAAGTAACTCTTACGAAGACAGTACCGATGTTTTTGATTTATTAGACGAGAGCGAAACAAAAATGTTCAATATCACCAATAACTATTTAAAGAAAAACTTTGTAGACATTGGAAATGCTTTAGCAGAATCCATTACGCGTATAGATGAATTAAGAACTAAAAAAGATGAAATATCTGGTGTGCCTAGTGGATTCGCATCATTGGATCGAATTACTTTCGGATGGCAGCCTACAGATTTAATCATTTTAGCAGCCCGTCCATCTGTGGGTAAAACCGCATTCGCATTGAACTTGGCGCGTAATGCTGCATTGCATCCTACAAAGCCACAGGGTGTTGGCTTTTTTAGTTTGGAGATGAGCGCTTCTCAATTAGTACAACGTATTTTGAGTGCAGAGAGTGAAATTAAAATGGAAAAAATTTCCAGAGGTAAATTAGAAGATTACGAATACCAACAATTGCATACCAAGGGCATCAACAGATTGGAGTCTGCGCCAATTTATATTGACGATACTGCTGCCTTAAATATTTTTGAGTTCAGAGCAAAAGCAAGAAGATTGGTGAATAAACATGATGTTAAAATCATCATCATTGACTACCTACAATTAATGAGCGGAACTGGTGACAGAAATTCAAATAGAGAACAAGAAATTAGCAATATCTCTCGAAGTTTAAAAGCCTTAGCGAAGGAATTGAATGTCCCAATTATTGCCTTATCACAGTTGAGTCGTGCAGTGGAAACCAGAAAAGAAAGTAAGATGCCTCAATTGAGTGATTTACGTGAATCAGGTGCGATTGAACAAGATGCTGATATGGTGATGTTTATTTACAGACCAGAATATTATGAAGTAATGAGCAACGAGATGGGCGAAAGCACCATGGGTGAAACGCATATCAGGATTGCAAAGCATAGAAATGGATCACTAGATTTAATCAAATTAAGAGCAAGATTAGACGTGCAGAAATTTGAAGAATGGGATGGGGCAACTGGTATACCTGGACTAAGTAATAATTACAAACCGCTCTCCTCCAATTTTGGCGGATCAGATGCGCAAGATGGCGGAAGATTTTTTATACAAGGAAGTAAAATGAATGGCGGAGAATTTGATGATGACTCAAATGATGATCAACCATTCTAAACTGAATCTATGTCTGTGCCCTACTTTTACGAACCATTGATTGCAACTGGGACGAAGCAGTTTACGCTGAGTGAAGCCTCTAGTAAACATTGTGTGCAAGTATTGAGGATGGATATAGGCGAACAAATAGATATCACCAATGGGAAAGGCGGTTTATTTCATGCAACCATTCAGGTGGCGCAAAAAAAGAATGCAGTTGTTAGCATTACAACATCAACCCAAACAGACCCTCCGAAACAAAAATTACAACTGGGCATTTCTTTGTTAAAAAATGCCGTACGTTTGGAATGGCTTATTGAAAAAGCAACAGAGATTGGTGTGACAAGTATTACGCCTTTAGTTTGTGAAAGAACAATTCACGAACGTTTCAAAACAGAAAGAATGCAACAGATTATTCAATCTGCTATGATTCAAAGTCAACAAACCTGGTTACCTGTTTTATCAGAACCTATGCCCTTACAGCAATTCATAGCAAAGCAGAGTGCTGCTCAAAAACTCATCGCACACTGCGAACCATTGCATAAAATAAGCATCCAATCCATCGAACCTAGTGATGACTTATTGCTGCTTATAGGTCCTGAGGGTGATTTTGCACCATCAGAAATTGAAGCAGCCATTGCCAATGACTTCACTCCAATTGATCTTGGCCCTACCCGACTCAGAACTGAGACGGCTGGTATTTTTGCGTTAAGTTGCTTAAAAAATTTCTAATTTGCAATTATGAAAGTCATTGAAGTCAATACACCAGAATTAGAACATTCCTTTGTCACAATCAATGCCCTTATCAATAAGGACAATCCAAACTATATCCGACCTTTAGACAAGGAAGTGTTGGATACTTTTAATCCATCAAAGAATAAATTATTTAAAGATGGTGCTGCAAAAAGATGGATTGTTCAAGACCAAACAGGCAAGACCCTTGGTCGAATTGCAGCATTTCATTATAAAAAATATATCAATAAAGGCACCGAGTTTCCAACAGGCTGTATTGGTTATTTTGATGCAGTGGAAGATCAACTTGTAGCAAACCTTTTATTTGATACAGCAAAAGCTTGGTTAATTGCAGAGGGGATGGAAGCGATGGATGGACCAGTGAATTTTGGGGATCGAGATAAATGGTGGGGTCTAATGGTAGAAGGCTATGACAGGGAACCTATGTATGGTATGTCTTTCAACCCACCTTATTATGAAACCTTATTTGCCAATTATGGTTTTAAAAATTTCTATAACCAATATTATTATCGCAAATCACTTTCAGATAGCCTACCTGAAAGATTCAAGGAACGCTACGAAAAATTCAATGCAAAGGAAGGATACAGTGTCCACATCTAGATAAAAAACGTTTAGAAAAATTCGCCAATGACTTTGTGCATATTTACAATACCGCATGGGCACAACATGGAGAAGCAAAAGCCATCACCAAGGATCAAATCATGAAACTATTTAAAACCCTTGGCCCAGTAATGGACGAGCGCATGATTCGATTTGCTTATTTTAAAGAAGACCCCATCGCCATGTTTATCAATATTCCAGATGTGAATCAATATTTCAAGCATTTTGATGGACAACTAGGATGGAAACAAAAAATTCATTTGATGTGGATGAAGTTTAGAAAAACAAATAAAAGATTAACTGGATTGGCATTTGGAGTGGTACCAAAATTTCAGTCTTTAGGGATAGATAGTTATTTAATCTACTCCACTTCTCTGCTACTTGATCGAATCAATATTTACAATGAATATGAAATGGGATGGGCCGCAGATTGGAATCCTAAAATGGTCAATATTTATAAAAGTATTGGCGCCGAACCAAGCAGACGTATGGTCACTTTAAGGTATATTTTTGACACCCAAAAACACCCTTTTGAGCGTCATCCAGTGATGGAATATAAGATCCCAAACCAGGCCAGTTAAGGATTTCAGAAATGGGGGATAAGATTTGTACCCTAGCTCCAAAAATTACCTTTTGATGCAGTATATTGCATCTCAAGTATGGAGAATTTTATCGTATCAGCAAGAAAATATCGTCCTCAAAACTTTAATACAGTAGTGGGTCAATCTCATATTACCACGACATTAAAGAATGCGATATTAAACCAACACCTAGCACATGCATTTTTGTTTTGTGGACCTAGAGGTGTAGGTAAAACAACTTGTGCACGTATACTTGCAAAAACAATTAATTGCACCAATATTACTAAGGAAGGCGAGGCTTGTAACCAATGTGAAAGTTGTGTCTCTTTTGAAAAAGGTGCCAGCTTAAATATCCATGAATTAGACGCTGCGAGTAATAATTCTGTGGACGATATCAGAACACTTGTTGAACAGGTTCGTTTTGCTCCACAGGCTGGTAAGTACAAAGTATATATTGTGGATGAGGTCCACATGTTAAGCACAAGTGCCTTTAATGCATTTTTGAAAACATTAGAAGAGCCTCCACCCTATGCGATTTTTATTTTAGCGACCACCGAAAAACATAAAATTCTTCCAACTATTTTAAGTAGATGTCAAATTTTTGACTTTAAACGAATTGTGCCAGAAGATACGGTGAAGCATTTAGAAGAAATCGTTGAAAAAGAACATATCAAGGCCGAAAGAAATGCTTTGCAATTGATTGCACAAAAAAGTGAAGGCTGTATGAGAGATGCATTGAGCATTCTTGATAAAATCGTAAGCTTCTCAAATGGTGCATTGACTTATGAGAATACCCTAGAGCATTTAAATATTTTAGATGAAGGTTATTTCTTTAAATTACTAACCCACCTTACAGAACAAGACTTGACTAGTGCAATGTTATTGTATGACGAAATCAATCAAAAAGGTTTTGAGGGGGATACCGTGCTTTACGGCATGGCTGCATTCATTAGAAATATCCTTGTTTGTAAAGATAAAGCCAGCGCGCATTTACTAGAATCTATTGAGGGTTGGAGAGATCAATACTTAGCTGCTGCCGAAAAAATTGGCACCCCTTATTTGGTAAGTGCGTTGAATATCTTAAATGAATCAGAAATTCAATTTAAGATGGCTCGAAATAAAAGATTGCATGTAGAATTGGCTTTGATAAAACTCAACTTTTTACAACAAGCTATTGAATTAAGTATGGAAGATGGCCAACTAGTAAAAAAAAAACTAGTTGATAGTCACTACCCTATTCATACCAAAAAGATCATCCCTTTAAGTAATATTGTTGTGAACGCAGAGGCTAAATTAGTCATTGAGACTGCAGCGCCAACAGCCAATCCAGTATCCACTCCTGTTGCACCTCCAAAATCGGCCACTTCTCCTACAGCGCCTAATATGCCTAAAGTTGAACCTGCTGCAACTAGTCATCCCGTTTCAGCGAATATTGGTGGTAAGAAAAGTCTATTAGCAGTGTTACAACAGAAATACGGGAATGATTATAATATTGAGGAAGTGAAAGATGCCATCTCGCTCAATATGGAGACATTGCAACAATGCTGGAACGACTATGCTGTTAAAATGGAAAAAGAACTTAAACATTCAGTGGCAGGCACATTTAGAATTGCCACACTTCAGATAGAAGACCCTACGCATTTTACCATCACTGTACCTGCATTGACTGCGCAAAAATTTGTGGAACAAGAAAGAATGCGTTTAATGGAAAGCATTTGGGATCGGTTTCAGAACAGGGCCATCCAATTTAGCATTCTTGTAGATGCAGGTGAAAAAGAAGATGTGCCATTGCATTTGAAACTCAATAGCAAACAAAAATTCGATCATATTGCTAAGCAATATCCATTGGTACAAAAGTTAAAAGAGAGATTGAATTTAGAAGTGAATTTCTAAATTCATTATTCGATCTATAACTTTACCTTAGCAAAACCTTTCTGCTTCAAGTATTGAAATACTTTTTGTCGATGATCTCCTTGAATAATGATTTCCCCATCTTTCACTGCGCCACCTGTGCCACAGTGATTTTTTAGTGCTTTCCCTAATGCTTCTAAATCTGCATCTGCCCCTTCAAATCCGTACACAATGGTCACTGTCTTACCAGCCCTATGTTTGGTTTCTAAAATTACTCTAAGTAATTGCTCTTCCGGAGCAAGGGTCTGTTTTTCTACTTCGGCATTCGGTTGTATATAATCCGGATTGGTACTGTACACTAAAGGCATACTTGAAAAACTATTAAAGGTATTTTTTGGCTTCTTACTCATCTTCTTTCTTACTAATCTTTAAGCAACTAATTCACCCGCATGCTCACTATCATAAATCCTTTTTTTGTGGATTGAAGCAATAAGGTCAAATTATATTTTTGTTGACTGGATAATAATTTACCAGTGAGGTATAAAGTATTGCCTAATTTTCTTTCGGCACTTTTATCAAATCCAACAATATTTTTTTGATTAAAAAAAGCTTGTAAGGTTTCATTGGCTTGTTGCGCATTCAAAGGCTTGGCTGCCACTTGGTCTAAAATACTCGACTCTACCTGGTTGTCCCAAAAAATTTGTAGAGCGCTAAAGTTGCCTGTTTGCAAATGTTGTACCAATAAATCTGTTTCATTTTGTGCATCTGCACCAATGCTACAGTGCAAAAGGGCTAATACAACTAGTATTTTGGATATTAACTTCATTTTTGTCTATTATAGTAGGATAAAGTTTGTAATGTGCCTAGTATTTTGAAACTTTGCAATATAAAAATAAACAAATTATAAGCAGGCGGTATTAAAAGTTAAAGAATATGTCAAAAAAGGTAATATTAGTGATTATGGATGGATGGGGATTGGGTCAGGTTGCAAAGGCAGACGCAATTCAACATGCGCATGTGCCTTTTGTAACAAGTCTCTACCAGCAATACCCTAATACGACTTTAGTGACTTGTGGTGAGGAAGTGGGTTTACCAGATGGACAGATGGGTAATAGCGAAGTAGGTCATTTGAATTTAGGTGCTGGCAGAATCGTTTACCAAGAATTACAAAGAATTAATGTTGCCATTAAAACGGGTGAATTTGCAAGTCATCCAACACTGATTCAATCTATTCAATACGCTAAGAAAAACAATAAGCCCTTACATTTAATTGGCTTAGTAAGTGATGGAGGCGTACATGCACATACACAACATTTAAAAGCATTATGTGATTTATGTATGGCAGAAGGATTGACTAATGTATTTATTCATGCGTTTACGGATGGTCGTGATACAGATCCAAAAAGCGGCCAATGCTATATTGAATCATTAGAAACACATTTGAAAAAGTCGGTTGGTAAGATCGCCAGTGTTAGTGGCAGGTATTACGCAATGGATAGAGATAAGCGCTGGGAGCGTGTTCAATTGGCTTATAATGCGATGGTGAAAGGGACTGGAAGTACTGCTACTAGTGCACTTGAAGCCATTCAAGAAAACTATGTAAAAGACATTACAGACGAATTTATTTTGCCAACTGTGATTACCGAGAACGGACAACCCATTGCGCGCATTCAAGATGGTGATGCGGTGATCTGTTTTAATTTTAGAACAGACCGTTGTAGAGAAATCACGGAAGTATTGACACAAAAGGATTTCCCTGAATTGGATATGCATGCATTAAAATTGCATTACACCACGATGACCAAATATGATGAGACCTTTAAAAATGTACATGTTGTATTTGAAAACGATAATTTAATCAATACTTTAGGTGAAGTATTGGCAAAAAATAATAAAAAGCAAATTCGAATTGCCGAAACAGAAAAGTATCCTCATGTTACTTTCTTTTTTAGTGGCGGACGAGAACAACCTTTTGAAGGGGAAACAAGAATCATGGCCCCATCTCCTAAAGTGGCTACCTATGACTTACAACCAGCAATGAGCGCGGCTGAATTAACTGAGAAAATCTTGCCAGAAATCAATGCTGGGCATCCAGACTTTATTTGTCTCAACTACGCCAATGCAGATATGGTAGGCCATACAGGTGTTTTTAGTGCAGTGGTTAAGGCAGTTGAAACAGTAGATACCTGTGTGGAAAGCATAGTGACTGCTGGTTTAAATAATGGCTACACGATTTTCTTGACTGCAGATCATGGCAATGCAGATTTCATGATCAACGAAGATGGCAGTCCAAATACAGCGCATTCATTGAATCTAGTTCCTTTCTTTATCATTGATAAAAATTGGAAAGGCACTATACAGCCAGGTAAACTAGGCGATCTTGCACCTACTATTTTG
Organism: Chitinophagia bacterium; assembly: GCA_009924165.1. GTDB lineage: Bacteria > Bacteroidota > Bacteroidia > Chitinophagales > Chitinophagaceae > Sediminibacterium. The sequence goes on from RFSD01000009.1 coordinate 7,984, forward strand.
CAAATGATGGAATTGCCTATTCCGAAGGAGATGACAGGAAAGGTTTTAATCCAAGCGTAGAAAAGCTTCCTTAAATAACACAATGAAAATACATAAAGCCACTTACCTTATTTCAAGTCCTAATTACGATCAATGTCTTGTTTTACAAGCACCTGAATACGCATTTATAGGAAGGAGTAATGTAGGCAAGTCCTCCATCATCAATGCCCTATGTGGACAAAAAGGATTGGCTAAAACTTCTTCTGCACCAGGTAAAACACAATTGATCAATCATTTTGAAATCATCAGTAATGAAGTGGTGAAAGGCCGTCAAGAGAAATGGTATATCGTGGATTTACCTGGCTATGGCTATGCTAAAGTATCTCAAAGTAGTCGTCGTAGATGGGAACAAATGATTGAAAATTATTTACGTAAAAGACCCAATTTAAATATGGTCTTTGTATTGATTGATTCTAGACATAGTCCACAAAAAATTGATATTGAATTTGTTGAACAATTGTTTCAATGGCAAATTCCTTATACCCTTATATTCACAAAATCTGATAAAGAAAAGCCAGGTGTTGTAAAGCGCAATGTAGAAGCGTTTTTTGAGACCTTAAAAACCTTACTACCTTATTTACCCGAAGGATTTGTAACAAGTGCAGAGAAAAAATTAGGCACCGAAGAAGTACTTAACTGTATTGCACGTTATAACCTACTTTACAACGAAGACAAAGCATCCCATTAATATGAAAATTCTTATCCAATACATTAAGCCTTTTAAAGGCTTAGTTTTATTAGCCTTTTTACTTGCAGCTATCAACCAAACTTTTTCATTATTTGATCCAATGATCTTTGGAAAACTGATTGATGAATTTGCAAAGAATCCATTTTTAGACCCTGCTGGAAATGAACGTACACAAGCAATGTTTTTAAAAGGCGTTGGCAATATGTTGCTATTATTAGTTGGGACAGCCATGGTGAGTAGAATTGCAAAAGCCTTTCAGGACTATATCGTGAATGTGATTATTCAAAAATTTGGTGCTGCCTTATTTACAGATGGGTTAAAGCATTCCATGCAATTGCCTTATCAAGCATTTGAAGATCAAAGGAGTGGTGAAACCTTATCAATCCTTACCAAAGCTCGTGCTGATTGTGAAAAATTCATCAGCTATGTCATTAATGTAGTTTTTGGTATTGTAGTAAGTGTGGTCTTTGTTTCTGTATATGCCACTCGTTTACATTGGTCCATTGTGCCAATCTATATTGGAGGTGCAAGTATGATTGCTTATGTCACTAATTTATTAAGCAAGAAAATCAAAGTCATTCAAAAAAACATCGTAAAAGAAACAACTAGTTTAGCAGGTACGACCACAGAAAGTTTAAGAAATATTGAATTGGTAAAAAGTCTTGGTTTAACAACACAAGAAATTAACAGACTCAATAACAACACCTATAAAATATTAGCGCTAGAATTAAAGAAAGTAAAAAATATTCGTTCTTTAAGTTTTATACAAGGCACGATGGTCAATGCTTTGAGACAAGTCATTACATTCACTTTAATGTGGTTGATCTTTAAAGAAATTTTGACAGTTGGACAATTGATTTCATTACAGTTTTATAGCTTCTTTATTTTTGGACCATTGCAAGAAATTGGTAGTATCATCCTAAGTTATAGAGAGACAGAAGCGTCTTTGAATAATTTTGACGCCTTGATGAAAAAACCAATTGATACGCCCCCTGCGAACCCAATTGCCGTTGGAGAGATAGAGCAGTTGGCGTTTAAACAAGTGGGTTTTCAACACCAAACTGCCAATTTTAAAGCCATTGATCAAATAAGCTTTGAAGCCAAAAAAGGCGAAACGATTGCCTTTGTGGGTCCATCTGGCGCGGGTAAAAGCACTTTAGTAAAATTACTAGTTGGTTTATATCAACCTCAGGAAGGCGAGATTTTAATGAACGGAGTGAATACGGCACAAATTGATATGAGTGCACTTAGAAACCAAATTAGTTTTGTGACACAGGATACACAACTTTTTGCTGGCACGATCAAAGAAAATTTAGCATTCGTTGCACCAACTGCCACAGAGGAAGATATGTTACTTGCATTGACCAAAGCGAGTTGTGCCAATATTTTAGATAAGGGTGGCAATGGCTTAGCAACAGTCATTGGCGAAGGCGGATTAAAATTAAGTGGTGGAGAAAAACAAAGACTTTCCATTGCAAGAGCATTGCTTAGACATCCTCATTTATTGATTTTTGATGAAGCAACATCTTCATTAGATAGTTTAACAGAAGAGTCAATTACAGATACCATTCGTGACCTATCTAAGGAAAGAGAACAAATTACAATCATGATTGCGCACAGACTAAGTACGATCATTCATGCTACAAGAATTTATGTGTTGGAGAAAGGCACCGTGATAGAATCTGGCAACCACCAAAGTTTATTGGAAGAGAAAGGATTGTATTATGCCATGTGGAGACAACAAATTGGAGAACGTAAGGGACATTAATTTTTTTGGTCTCTTATTTTTCGTCTCTTTCGAATTTCTTTTTTAAGTAATCGATCACAGAAGGGTCTTCTAGTCCTTCCATATCACTTAACTCCAATTCGATTGCTTTAGTGCTTAATCTAATTTCTATAAATGAGAATAAAATGGATATAGAAAAAGTGATTAAGCTAACAGCAAAAATAAATTTAGCAATGGCTTGATAATGTATAAAGATAAAAAACATCGAAAGCAAGGATAATAGCAAAGATGCTACTCCATATGTTTGCATTCTCTGAATAAGTTTAATTCTATATTTAAGGTTCTTGATTTGACGAAAGATCACTAAGCGATTTTCCTCTTGTTGATACTTATCGTGCAAAGCCCTCACACGGTTAGACAATGCTAAAAATCGATTGGTATAGGCCAACATAATCAGACTAATGGCCGGGAATAATAAAGCTGGGATATTCACTGATAATTCCATGATATAAAAATAGTAAAAATAAACCGGTATTTTTGCATTAACCATATGGAGAAAGAACAGTTTAAGAAAATACAATCTAGCATCCCCCAGGAACCAGGCATTTATCAATATTTTGATGATAAAGGCAAACTATTGTACGTTGGTAAAGCAAAGCATTTAAGAAATCGAGTGAGCTCCTATTTTCTTTCTAATCAACATAATTTAAAAACCATCGAATTAGTTCAGCGTATTGCCGATATAAAGTATACCATTGTTAATTCGGAACACGATGCGTTTCTTTTAGAGAACGAGCTCATTAAAAATTATCAGCCCAAATACAATATCAATCTAAAGGACGACAAGACTTATCCTTATATTGTGATTAAAAATGAGGCATTCCCTAGGGTTTTATTAACCAGACGAAAGTTTAAAGACGGTTCTACTTATATTGGACCATTTACGCATGTATTTGCTGTTCGAGAATTGATTAACCATATTCAAGAAACCATTCCCTTAAGGACATGCACTTTACCACTGACTCCAAAAAATATTCAACAAGGCAAATTTAAAGTCTGCCTAGAATACCATTTAGGCAATTGTAAAGGGCCTTGTCAAGGTTTCCAAACAGCAGCAGACTACGCTCATTCGATTGATCAAGTAAAGCATTTGTTAAAAGGAAATGTAAAACCATTGGTGCAAAATTTAAAAGAGAGGATGCAAGCGGAAGCAGCTGCACTCGAATTTGAAAAAGCCAATGCCACCAAGAAGAAGATCGATGAATTAGAAAGTTATCAAACCAAATCAGAGATTTTAACAAAGCAACAGGAAGCAATGGATGTATTTAGTATTGCCATGGAGGAAGATCAAGCTTATGTGAATTATTTAATGTTGCAAGAAGGGCGTATAATTCAAACGCATATGTTGCCCTTAAGTACGCCATTGGAAGAATCCAAAGAAGCCGTACTTGCATTTGCCATTCATTATTTTAGAAAACAAGTTGAATCCGAAGCAAAGGAAATAATTGTGCCACTTGAACCCATTGAAAAAGAACAAGGGATTAAGTATACCATTCCAAAAATGGGTGAGAAATTACATTTATTAGCACTCTCTCAAAAGAATGTAGATTATGCATTAAAGGAATGGAAGCATCGACAAGCTTTGGTGAAAGTAAACGAACATGCGCCAGTCAATGAAGTATTAATTGATTTAAAACAATTATTATCCTTGCCTGCGGTTCCAAACCATATTGAATGTTTTGATAACTCTAATTTTCAGGGCGCCTACCCTGTTTCTGCCATGGTTTGTTTTAAAAACGGGATAGCAAGCAAATCGGATTATCGTAAATTCAATATTAAGACCGTAGTGGGCATCAATGACTTTGCAAGTATGCATGAAACCGTTTTAAGACGCTATAGTTCGGTCTTGCAAAAAAAGCAACCACTTCCTCAATTAATTATCATTGATGGTGGTAAGGGGCAATTAAACGTTGCATTAGATGCCTTAAAGGAATTAGGCATTCAAGATAAAGTCACCACGGTAGGCTTGGCTAAAAATATAGAAGAATTGTTTTTCCCCGGGGATAGTCGTTCTATCTTATTGAATTGGAATAGTGCCGCCCACAACCTAATTCGAAATATTAGGGATGAAGTACACCGTTTTGGTATCACATTCCATAGAGCTCAAAGATCTAAAGGTGCTTTGCAAAATAGCTTGGATCATATCGAAGGGATTGGTCCAAAGACAAAGGAGACCTTATTGACTTATTTTAAATCGATTAGTAAAATAAAAACCGCCAATCACAACACATTAACTGAACTGATTGGGCCTGCCAAAACTAAAATTTTAATGGCTGCTTTTGAAAAAGAAAAGTAATAAAATTATATAGTGATTTCAACCGAGCGCTCATAAAAAATGCGACATCACGATGTCGCATTTTTTATTTCGATTCATTCTGAACTAGTAAACCCATCGATCTTGTTCAAAATCAAATATTTTTTGTTTGATCTTTTCCCCCTCTTGTAATCTTTTGATCGGGTCTTTGAATAAAGCATTCAACATTTTATCATTATAATTGTCTAAAGTTGACTTCACTACATACCCATTAAAATAACGACTCTCAAATAATTCCTCCCAGGTAATACGGCTAGAGATATTTCTTGGATTATACACTTCGGCTTTTGCAAGACTTGTTCTTAGTTCTGGATAATACACCCAAAACAAAGGACGCTTTACTACTTTATTGCCTATTTGAATTGCAGCAATTGGAGCGATGCCAATGATCCTGCTATACATTCTACTTGTCTTACTATCAAAAATCCACTGCTCCTTTAATCTAAATGTATAAATAGAATCTGGATTCGGTGCTAAGTTGGTATTGTAAATTATACTTGTATCATACACATTTGGATCCAATACGTTTTGCACCAATTGCGTATCTAAGCTTCCTTTTAAAGAGGCATTCACTTCGTCTAAACTTATTGGTGTTGTAAAACGATCATCTACAGTTGAAAAAGGCACTACACCGTCTTTCTCTATAGCACGTAAAAGCACAGCAAAGAAACGCTGATCACCATTTTCGTCATAGGATTGGTACATGAAAGTTCTATTGATCTTTTCTCTTGCATCAATTTCCTCCCAAACAAATTCACTAAATAAAGCATCCTCCTCTCTTAAGTTCTCATAAGGCAATGGCAATCTTTCCTTCACGCCTTTTCTTGAATTGGTTTCAGAAAAGAAGGCGTATCCATTTCTTAAGCTTCTTTTATTATTTGCATTAAATCCACCCACCACGGTAGTATCAATACTTTTAGTTGGCTTTACATCAGAAACAGTTGGCGCTGCCACCACTTGATTATTTGTTATTGGCTTTGTAACAGGCTTAGCAATGACTGTATCTTGCTTTGATTTATCAGGTGTTGTTTTCTTTTTTGTTCCATAAGAAAACTGCGCATTTGCAGAGATTGTCATTGCCAAAGAGGCAAGAACGATGCAGCTTGTTTTCATTGTTGTTTTCATAAATACCATTTTTTATTTTCCATCCTGCTTTTTTACAAAAAGAGTCTTTCCTATTGTAAAATGAAAGTGATTGTTTGATCTAATTTTCTTGATCCTCCACCTGGCTCAGATACTTTAATCTCTCCAATGGTCACTGTTGTACCTGCTTGACATTTTCTAATCAATGCTGTTGCACCACCAGAGAAAGCTGGACCATTTACTTCTGCAAAATCTGGTTCGTCAAATCCTTTACCAGTGGCAATAACGATATAAGATAGTACGTTGAATTTCACACCTTCAAATACAAAGTCTCTTAAATCTGCAATCACTCCACCCTGAGCTCTAAATTTACCAGCAGCCATATTACCACCTGCGCTTCCTCCTACAATTGCGATTGGATCTGGTATTCTCTTTACAGGGATTAATAATTTTTGTGTTTGCTTGCCATCATTTACGTTTACAACAGCTGTTCCAGTTTGCGAACAAGTCACAATATATTGTCCAGAACCTGCTTTTCTAATATTTGCTCCAGCACCCTCTACAGTTACATTGATTTTTTCTCCTCCTCCACCACCGGTGATGCTTAATGGATTTTCTAAGCCCTTATAAAATACCCTTGTTTTATCGGTAGACACTACTAATCCAGAAGGTGTGCCAACTGTAAATTGAACTTCTTTTTCAACCACAGCATTTTCACCATTTGGCTTTAAGAAAGAAATACGAACACGCTTTCTTTGAACGCCAGGTGTTGCTCCTGCAACAGATTTGTACACAGCAGATCCGTCTGCTGACACAGGAACTACCACGCCATCTATAGAAATAGTTGGTTTAGCTGCGCTACTAAATGCGCCTACACCTGCAGTAATCACTAATTCTTCACCAGACATTAAGTACTGTGAATTAGATGCAGCAAATGCGCTGAACTGATCGTATACTAATTCAACTTCGCCAATTTCTTTATGACAATATTCAACCACCTGTGCTTCTGAATTGCGAATATCATTTTGGAATTTGGTCAAAATAGTAATCGCAGCAATTGTTGGGGTCATATTAAAGTAAGCATAAGCCCAATCATTTTTTGCAGCCATACTATTAGAAGCAGGTATTGTTAAATCCAAAGATATTGTTGGAATGACCTCTTTTGCAATGGCAGGATCAATTGCAGCTAAATCTTGTTTGAATTGTTTTAATTTATTGAAGAGCTCTTCACCTTTTGACAAACCCGATTTTTTATTTAAAAACAATCTTGATGTTGCATCTAAATCATCTTCTTTAAAAGTTTCTTTACCATCTTTAATTTCTAAACCTGACTCTTCTTTTAATGCTAATTTCAATGATTCCACATAGGCATACATTTCGTCCGCCATTACTTTTGCCTTATTTGCTTTAGGCGCCCAAATTGCCGCTTTTTCTGCCGTTTTTGGGTCTTTTAATTTTGCTTCTAATGATTTATAGATGTCTTGATTCTTTTTTTGAATGATTCCATTTGCATTCGTCAAGCTTTGATCAATTGTCTTGAATGCATTTAAAATCTCACTAGATACATTCAATGCCAAGAGCGCAGTCAACACCAAGTACATGATGTTAATCATTTTCTGCCTTGGTTCTTTAGGTAACGACATTTACGCTATATTTTATTAAGTGAATTAAAATGTTTAAGTCAATAACAGCAATGTTATTATTTTCCTTGCATTGCATTGATCATTCTGCTATACACTTGATTCAATTGAGTCAAGTTATCCGCTAATTGTGTCATTTGCTCTTTTGTTCTTACTGCTTCATTTACTGTAGAGCTCATTGAGATAGACATCTCTTTTAAACTTCCATAAAATTGATTCATTTCTTCCATCGTCTTACCCATAGATAAGAACTGATTGTTCAAATTCTTTAAACCCTCAGTTGAGCTATTGATAGTGCCTAAGTTATTAGACACATCTTGAACTGTTTTCTGCACCCCATTTAAAGCATTCACTAATTCAGTTGCATCTACTTTTCCACCACCCATTGCGCCACCATGATCTATTGAAGGAGGAGGCAAGAAAGCATAAATGGTAAAAATAATAGCCTCTGTAATAAAACCAACTATCAAAGCATAATCAGCCCATGATAAGTGGATGATTTTTGCCAAAGTAGCTATAATAACTACTGCGGCGCCTAAAGAGAAAAATACGTTTATGAGCTTATTTGTTTTTTCTGAAATTGTCTTTGCCATTACGAAAATTTATTAAATTAAAAAGTTTGTTGATAATTTGAAGGGAGAATTAATTAATTCTTGGAGCCATTGAAAGCACACATCTAAATCCGATATAAGATTTAGCAGTGTCTTGGTATTCATAGTTGCGTGAACTTACTTGACAATTATATGCAATATCTTTCCATGAACCACCTCTGACAACTTTTCTTTTCATCAAAATAGGATCGGAATCTTTTGCATTGTATTGTACATCTGGACTAAAATCTCCAATAAAGTTATAGCTACCTTCATAAAACACAGAACTAGTCCACTCTGCTACATTACCCGCCATGTCAAATAAACCGAAATCATTTTCGGTGTAGGCTTTGACTTTAGTGGTGTAGATATTGTCGTTCTTTGAATCACCACCAAAATAATCCCCTCTTCCAGGTTTAAAATTAGCTAATAAACGTCCTTCTTTAGTTCTCGTATATGGAGAGCCCCATGGGTACATCGCATTTGATTTTGAATTACCTCTTGCTGCATATTCCCATTCCGCTTCTGTAGGTAATCGATAGATGCCATCAATTTTTTGATCGGCTCTGCCAGGTCTACCAGCATAATAATCACTGTTATTGGTTCTCCAATGTGTAAAGGCAACTGCTTGTTTCCAAGTAACCCCCACCACAGGATATTCATTGTATGCTGCATGACTAAAATACAATCTAGTCAATGGTTCATTGTAAGAATAAGAGAAATCACGCATCCAAACTAGTGTGTCAGGATATACATTTTGATTCACCGTGATTAAATAATCTCCTAGTGATTGTTCTAGCCCTTTAGAAGCTTTAGCAGCCGCTTTAAGATCAACAAAAGAATATTTATAAATTAATTTATTAGGATCGATCTCAATTTTTCCTTGAATGCGATTATCTGGACTCAATAAGAGCTCATTTAATTTTTCTAAAACAGCTTTACTGTTTTGATTAATTCTTGTTGCTCTAGCCCAATCTACACGAATGGTGTCTTCGTTTTGATTGATACCTCCGCCATAAATAGCCAAAAATTTCAATGAGTCCGCTACGTACTTAACAAATCTTCTGTATTGTTCGTTGGTTACTTCTGTTCTATCCATCCAAAAACTTTGAACCGATACTAATTTCTTACGATTTATCATCGAAAGATCCATTTGTTCATCACTTGCCCCCATATAGAACGATCCGCTAGGGATAGAAACTGTCTGAGGATCTAGACGTTTCCCACTGCTGTTGCGATTGCCTCTCTTAGCTGGTGCAAATGCGATCACAGTAAGTGATAAAATCAAAATGCTCAAGGCCGCAATGGGGAAATTGATCCTTGTATTTTTTAAAAATGGTATCATATTGGTTTAAAACGATTTTTTTTACAAAAAATTACATTTTAGGGGTAAAATTAGCAGTTTATTTTTGCGTTATTTTAAACCTGAATGAATTGATTTTCATCTGTTTTTAGTAGTGCAAAATAAGACAATAGTTGTTAGATATTTGCTAAAATAAGGTCAACATTAGCCATTGGCACCGAGCAACTGTTGTTTTTGCATATAAAAAACTGATTTTCAACCCATTGTTTACCTTTTAAGAGTGGGATGCTGTCCTCCTGAACCTGACTCATCAGGCGGATTGCGTTGGGAACGAAAGCAGCATTCAATGTAGAGAGACTTTCATAAACAGTTGGGCCTACTCCAACCAATTCGATCATACCAGTTGACATTTGATAAAAGCTTTGAGCCCAAAAGCCAAAAGAACTAGGATATTGAAGCAAAGTTGGTCGCATAGAATGAATCATTTTTTCGGCCTGTATACGCCACTCGGTAAGATCAAAAACCTGCCCTAGATAATATAAACTTGAACAGATGAGGGCATTCCCACTTGGCTGCGCCCCATCATAACTTTCTTTTTTTCGGATAATGACATCCTTCTGATAAGATGCAGTATAATAAAAATACAATCCATCCTCATCTATAAAATTGAGCAACACATAATCCATCCATTTTTTTGCTTTGAATAAATAACTGGTATCACCAGTCATTTCTTGTAATTGAATATAAGCTTGGATTAGATTGGCATAATCATCCAAAAAGGCATGCGCTTTTGGTTTGTCATTTGCAATGCTATGGTAAAAATAATGTTCATCTGCATGGTATAAATTTGCTTCCAACCAATCCATGCATTCAATTGCCGCTTTCTTATAAATTTCATTTCCTGTTGCAGCATTGATTTTGCAGAAGCCAACAATCAACATCGCATTCCAACCCAAGATTACTTTATGATCCAATGCGGGAGGAACCCTCATTGCGCGCTTATCAAATAATTTTTTAAGTTCATTTTGCCATGCAGGTTCCCATTCTTTTTCAAGCGCATTTTGTGTCCAAAGAATATTGGTATGTTCCCAATTGCCATTTGGAGTAACTTGATAATAGGCAATAAAAGCATCAAAGATTTCAGGAGCAATCACTGATTTCAATTCATCGTAGGACCATGTATAAAATTTGCCTTCCACCCCTTCGGAATCTGCGTCTAAGGCAGCATAGTAGCCCCCATTACCATTAAACAATTCTCTTTGTAAAAATGTAAATGTGGCATGGATGACCTCTTGGTAAATAGACTTTTTTGTAATCTGGTATGCTTCCGCGAGTGTACCTAAAATCAATGCATTATCGTACAACATTTTTTCAAAATGCGGCGCCTGCCACATGGCATCCACACTATACCTAGAAAATCCACCACCCACATGATCATAAATACCACCTTGAATCATTTTATCAATGGATCTGATTGCATGCACAATAGATGCTTGATCTTTATTTTGAAAATAGTTTCTGAATAAAACTTGAATCGAAAATGTTTGAGGAAATTTTGGCGCAGCACCAAATCCACCCCATTGTGTATCTGCATTTTGCAATAATCTTTCCGCAATCAATTGAAATTCCTCCTTTGTAGCTATTGTATCAAGTGTTCGACTTTGTTGTGCTTTAATATTACTTTGTAAAAGATGTGCTGTTAAATGTGTAGCTTGTTCGACAAGCTTTTCTCTGTTACTATCAAAAGCAACTTTTATGCCTTTTAAAACATCCATCCAAGAAGCACGATTTTGCATCGCATTTGGTGGGAAATAAGTACCACCATAAAATGGCTGTCCATTGGGTAATAAAAAAATATTTAAAGGCCAACCACCCGAGCCTGTCATAGCTTGCAATGCGTCCATGTAAATATGATCTATATCGGGACGTTCTTCTCGGTCTACTTTGATATTAATGAAATGCGTATTCATATAATCAGCCACAGCCTCATCCTCAAAACTTTCACGTTCCATCACATGACACCAATGACATGCGGCATAGCCAATGCTTAATAAAATGGGTTTATCTGCAGCGGTTGCTGTTTCGAATAATGTTTCGGACCAAGGCATCCATTGCACTGGATTATGTGCATGTTGTAATAAATAGGGACTTGTTTCCTTGCTTAAATCGTTAGTGAAATTTTTATTGGCACTCATAGAGTGCAATTTAGTTTATTTCTTTTTAGCGCCTTGTGCTAAAAACTGATCAAGACCTGCAAACATGCTTGATACCTGTGGACTTGGGACCTTGATATGCAAATTCAAACCTGCATCTTCGATTGCCTTACAAGTATTGGAGCCGAATGCAGCTAATGTAGTGCCGTTTTGAACAAAGCCAGGTTGATTATCAAAAAGGCTTTTTAAACCACTTGGGGTGAACAAACAAATGATATCAAAATGATGTTCTTTTAAAAGCGGCTTAATATCGCTGCTTACAGATCGATACATATAAGCTAAATCAAAAGTACAAGCGTGGTCTTTTAACCAATTAACAATTTCATTGTCTTGTTGATTCTCGCTGCATACATAAAGAAATTGTTCATTGGCTTTATGTTTGTTCAAGACATCAAATAGTTTTTTATTGGATCCATCAGCACCAAAAAATACTTTACGCTTTCTGTACATGATGAATTTTTGCAAATACAGAGCAACTGACTCAGTAATACAGAAATATTTTGTGTCTTGACTAATATTGATCTTTAATTCGTCGCAGGTTCTAAAAAAATGGTCGATGGCATTTTTACTCGTAAAAATGACAGCAGAATAAGAAGCGATTTCAATTTTTGTTTTTCTAAATTCTTTGGCACCTATTGGTTCTAATTCAATAAAAGGTTTAAAGAATAAAGACACATTATACTTTCTTTCTAAATCAAAATAAGGTGATTTTTCACTTTCAGGCTTCGCTTGTGAAATTAGAATTTTTTTACTAACAGATGTTAAGGAAAAAAGGTACCTATATAGAATCAACAGGGCCATTAAAAAGCCTGACCCCCATGTCGCAAAAGGATGCAAGACTGGCCTTGCAAATGCCAAGATGGCAATAAAAGGTATAAACAGGATACCTAATACCTTGTTGATCATGAATACCACAAAAATATAGGTTTGAACTAGTTCATTTGTGTTGAAAATATAGCCAGCAATTGTTAAACAAAAAAACTTCCCGATATATAAACTCAAAAAGAACAAACACATATATAAAAAACCTTCCCAGAAATTGATAGGTAATAAATGTGCATTAAAAATAATCAATGTCGCCAACAAAGAAAAACTCATTATAAAACCAATATTCATAATCAACGAAGCCAAACTATTTTGTAATAGCTGTTCTCTATTTTGTATCATCCTTAATGAAGATTGACTAAACTGGCTAAAAAGTTTGCTAATATATTGAGGTGCAATTTGAATGATGAAACCATATAAAAAAAGTAATCCAATAACCACATAGAAAAGTAAATCTTTGTCTGGCAATGCAAATTTTTGTTCAATTTTATATAACACCTCTCCGGCGCTGGCTGTAGTTATTTTTTGATTATACAATTGATAGGCATTCTTTTTTTGTGCAAAAAAGTTGAGGTATAATTTGAGCAAATTAAAACTGCTATCTTTTGGGTCTCTTGGAATAGATTGTAAATACCAAGCATCCGCTTGAATGAATGTTTTGGGTATGATTGGTATGTACTTTATCAATAAAGTGTCTTTAACCAATAAGCTATCTTGTACAATTGAGATGGTATCAGCTACAAGCAACCCAGTGTCTTTTTGATTTGTTTGCTTCACAAGTGTAAAGCTGGACAAGACAAAGAGTCCAATGAAGGCAAAGGAGAATTTTTGAAGTAGGGCTGACATCTACTACAAAAATAAGTATACTAATGCAGAATTAAATAACAATGCCTAGCTTTGTTGGTAATTCTACTTATGGCAGGCATCTATCTTCATATTCCATTTTGCAAAAAAGCTTGCCATTACTGCAATTTTCACTTTTCTACGCAGACAGCAGATATGCAATCATTTGTAAATGCACTCATTCAAGAAATTACACTTCAGAAAAGCTATATCAAGGAACCAATTGAGACGATATATTTTGGAGGAGGGACGCCTTCCCTACTTGATGAGACACAACTAACAGCTATAATAGCTGCAATTTATAAGCATTTTGATATAGCCGATTTAATTGAATGCACCTTAGAAGCCAATCCGGACGACATGCATCCAAGCAAATTAGCTGTTGACTTAATTTATGGCACCCCAAGTTTAACGGACCAAGCACTGATCGCCGACTTAGATTGGATTGAACATTATCAAATCAAACATGTCTCATGTTATGCATTAACGGTTGAAGATAAAACTGCATTAAAGAAAAGTATCGAAAAAGGACAAATTGAAAATATAGATTCAGAAAAACAAGCTAGGCATTTTGAAATTGTATGTACTAGTTTAAAAAAAATGGGCTTAGAGCATTATGAAATTTCAAATTTTGCAAAGCCTGGTTTTAGGAGTCAACACAATAGCAACTACTGGTCGGGCAAAACCTATCTAGGGCTTGGTCCTTCGGCGCATTCATTCAATATAATTTCAAGACAATGGAATATTTCGAACAATGCACTTTATATAAATAGTATTAAAAATGGACTGGTAAATTTTGAGATTGAAATCCTTACAGAAGCCAATCGTTACAATGAATACATGATGACTAGCTTAAGATGTATGGAAGGATTTGATCTTGACCTAATTGCAGAAAAATTTGGAGAACGTTACCAAAAACATAGCATTGATATCATAAATGAAATGGATTCGAAAAATATTTTTAACCAAAATGGAAATCAATATAGCTTAAAAGACGAAGCCAAATTTCTTGCAGATGGGATTGCTTCTGATTTCTTTATACTAGAATCTGCTCCAAATTCTTGAAAGTAAGATCGGGTGATGCGCCCTCCCATAGTATTTGGTACACAGCATCCATAATTGGCATCTTCACTTTTAAGGTTTGATTCATGGTATGGATACACTTACTTGCATTATAACCTTCTGCCACCATATTCAATTCTAATTCTGCAGCTCTCACTGAATACCCTTTCCCAATCATATTTCCAAAGGTTCTGTTTCTGCTATGTAAGGAATAGCAGGTCACTAGTAAATCGCCTAAATAAACAGATGCATTGTGGTTCATGTTAGATGCATCATTTAATTGCTTTTTGGCAATTTCTTTTAATAAGACTTGCATTTCATTGGCACAATTTGCAATAAAAACACTTAAAAAATTATCTCCATATTCCAATCCATGCGCAATACCGGCACCAAGGGCGTAGATATTTTTTGCCACACCAGCATACTGAACACCAATCACATCCTTATTGACTATAGTATTGATATACTCTGATTTAAAATAACTTGCAATGATTGTAGTTGTAGTTTCGTCCAAGCCAGAAAAAGTCAAATAGGACAATTGTTCAGCTGCTACTTCCTCTGCATGGCTTGGTCCTAATAAGGTAAAATAGGATGAAAGTGGAAAATTAAATTTTTGTGCAAGCCAATCATTCAATAAAATATTATGTACCGGTAAAACTCCTTTCACTGCCGATACGATTAATTTATGTTCAAGGTCGACTGCTTCTAAGGATGCTAGCGTTGTTTCAATGTGGATAGATGGCACGGCCACAATAATGATATCAGATGCAGCCACCACCATTTTGATATCTGTTGAAAAACTGATTTTTTGTAAATCAAAATAAGCATTTCTTAAATAATGCGGATTGTGTTTGCGTTTTTCAAAATAATCAATATTGGATTGTTGCCTAAGACACCAAGTAATATGATGGCCATTTTCGGTTACAATCTTTGCAATCGCTGTAGCCCAACTTCCGCTACCAATGATACCAATTCGCTTTTGTTCCATTTAGCAAACATAAGAAATTCATAAAAAAAGGGGCGCATTATTTATATGCGCCCCTTTTTAAAGGTCAATTTTATATCTAAATACCTTATTTCTCCTCGAATAACTTTTCTTTAGTAACTACTTTTACTAAAGAACCATCCTTCAATGTCTTGCTAACGATACTATAAGGTCCTGTAATCACTTGGTCTCCCACTTTCAATCCAGACACTTCGATATAGTTTAAGTCCTGAATATCTGTTTTTACCTTCACCATCTTCACCTTGTTATCTTTTTGTAAAATGAAGACTACTTCATTCAATACTTCCTCTTTTGCAGGTTCTTTTTCTGTATTGTTATTTGAAGTGCTAGACACTTTAGTATCTTTTCCTTTTCCATCACTATCTCTTGTTGTTACTGCATTCAATGGTACAGAAACTACGTTGACTTTAGACTTAGTTTGAATATCTGCACTTGCAGTCATGCCAGGTCTAAAAGGGAAAATAGCATTCTCTTGAATTAAGTCTGCATAGCTATCTGTTAATAAACGGATGTGTACTTTGTAATTCGCTACTTCCGCAGCTGAACTAACGCCTGATGCTGCAGTGATTGGATTAGCAATTTTGTATACAACTCCTTTGAATTTTCTATTGTTATACGCATCCACTTCTACTAATGCAGTGTCCCCCAATTTTACCTTTGTAATATCATTCTCACCCACATCTACTCTTACTTCTATACTTTTCATATCAGCTACACGCATCATTTCGGTACCTGCCATTTGCGCAGTTCCAACAACACGCTCTCCTTTCTTTACATTCATCAAACTAATAATGCCATCCATTGGAGAGACAATTGTCGTTCTAGCTAAGTCTTTTTCGGCTCTAGCCAATTGTGCTTTTACGCCTTGTACTTGGGCTTCACCACTTTTAATTGACTCTTTAGCAGCATTGTAATTTGATTCTGCAGTACGAAAAGTTTGTTCAACTTGCTCAAATTCTGCTCTTGATACAATTTTGTCTGCAAATAATTTTTTAAAACGCTCATAAGCTACTTTAGAATTTTCGTAGCCAATTTTTAAGCCACTCAAATTTGCTTTCACATTTTCGTACTGCGCTTTTACTTGATTTACAGAAGCAGTTACTTGATCTCTTTGAGAAGAGTATATGTCTGCATAGATCTTAGCCAATACTTGTCCCTTCGTTACTTTTGCTCCTTCTTCTACAAATAAGCTTACAATCTCTCCAGAAATATCTGGACTTACCTTTACTTCAATTTCTGGATACACTTTACCACTGGCATTCACCGACTCTGTAAGAGTTCTAAGTTCTACTTTCTCTACTGTCACTTCAATACCTTCTTCTTTACCAATGACTCCTGCTTTTTTTAGGCCCACTAATACTACAACTAGTACTACAAAACCTACGATACCCCAAATAATTTTCTTATTCATTTTATTTATTTTACGATGCTTTTAAAAGATTAAAGAGAAAGTGCTTCCCCTTTATAAAACTCAAGTAATTTGATTCTAAACACATACTCATATTGAGCAGCTTTATAATTTACTTTAGCCTTTAAAAAATTATTTTGATTGTTTAATAACTCTATGGTGCCTAATAAGCCTAATTCATAACGCTTTGTCGCAAAACTATATGCTTTCTCTGCCGATATAACTGCTTTTTGATTGGCATTTAATTTATTAAATGCGACCACTGCATTGGTATATGCTGCGTAAATATCTTGCTTTAATTTTCTTTGTGCATTTTCTTTTTGTAAACTAGCAGACTGGTAATTTAATTTTGATTGTTGGTAGGCTGCTTTAGATTGATTGGCATTGAAAATTGGGATCGATAATTGAAATCCAAAATTTTGACCAAAGTTATTATCTAATTGTCTGCCCCAACCCTTCCAGATATTACTAAAATCTCTGTTAGCAGTTACAGTATTGTACAAAGGACTTTGTACAAAATATTTAGTGGATCCGACAGTCACAAATGGACTAGTAGGTGAAATATTGCTGAACCCTGCTGGCTCAACACCACTGATATATTTAAATGCATTTGAGAAATTAGAACTCAAAGAATAGCCAAAGCTTAATGTTGGATAAAATCCAGCTTTTGCGACCAATTGATTTTTTTCGGCTGCCTTTACTCTCATCTAAATTCAACAATGCTTTTAAACTTAATTTACTTTGTTCTACATTAGAGATAGCTGTGATATAATTACTGCTATCATTTGCCAATTGAGTTTCCAATTCTAGTAAATTAATTTCTGGTAACAAACCAACCTCCACACGCTTTTTTGTCGCAGCCAATTGTTCTGTTGTTTGTGCGATTTGAATTTTAGCTATTTCTGATTGTTCAATAGTAGATAAAACTTGTAAATAAAATGTAGCCACATTCACCGAAATGTCATTCGACGCAGTTTGAAGATCGGCGATACTTGCCAACCAATTATAATTACTTGCAGCAGCTGTATTGCTTAATCTGTTGTTATTGTATACTTGAACACCTCCGTTCAATCCAAAATTGTTAAATAAGAATTGAGTGGTGGTAAAGGCGTTGGTCACAGGGTCGATAGAACGACCTAAACGCATTCCTAAACCAGATGATCCAGTCAAATTAGGCAACCTACTATCCCTTGCCTGGTCTGCCTGAAGCTTGGCTAATCTTGCTTGTATATCAGCTTGTTGTACCGAAATATTGTGCTTTATTGCATATTCCACACAGGTTCTTAAATCCCATTGTGTGGGTTTTTGTGCCGTTAAGGACAGCATAAATCCAAGAAAAATAAACGAAAAAAAGTATCTCATTGTCTGTATTGATAATTATAAATTCCTATTATACAGTACAAAAGTAATACAAACCTTAGGAGTTGTCTAAATTTTAGACAAACGGACATCCAATTGGCTGAACAGCTATGGGTGGGTATAAATGGCTTACCCTAAATCTCGGAGGCCTTTTTATAATAAAATAGGCGATATAACACCAAAACGATACCCACTAATATGACCGCAGTAAGTGCAGAATAAGGCTTATCAATCACCACAGCAACAGCTACAAAGGCGTATGACAAAACAAATATAGCTGCAAAAATGGGCGTCCAACGCTTTAATCCGCCGGTTACAGCAGCATTTCCCTGGGCCTTGCGTCTTAATATAAATAAAGTGGCTGCAGATGTACTCATCCCTAAACAATCTAAAAAAATACTAAAGCTCAATACGTCATCTACCCCCTTGCCAAAAAATGTAATCAACACCGTGGCAATGGCAAAAACAGTCAGCCCTGGTACCAATGCATCCGTTTTAGGATGCTTTTTTTGAAAAACCTCAGGCAATACTTTGTCTTCACTCATTGCAAACATCACTCTTGGATTGCTCATTAAAATCACATTCACATAAGCGAGTACACTTAAGACCATCGCAAAGTCAAACACTTTTGCCCCTAGCTTACCAAACCATGCTTCAAACAAAAGTGACCCAATAGCATTGGCATTTTTAATATTATCAAAACCTATCACTTTTACATAAGTATAAT
>RFSD01000081.1 GCA_009924165.1 Chitinophagia bacterium
CAAAACCATACGACCCCAATTACTGCGATTAAAGCAAGTACAAAAATACAACTAATAAATGAATTAAAATAACAACCTACTTAAATAAACGCCAGAAGTCCAATCCCAATGCATATAACATTAGCCCGAACATCAAGATCATGCCAGCAATTTGAGCATATTCCATGAACTTATCACTTGGCTTGCGTCCAGTAATCATTTCAAATAAGATAAATAAAGCATGCCCACCATCCAAAGCTGGAATCGGTAATACGTTCATGAAACCCAATACAATTGAAAATACAGCTGTCAAAGTCCAGAATCGTTCCCAATCCCATTGAGATGGGAAAGTATTGCCGATACTGATTAAACTTCCAAGAGAATCATTTGGATTGACTTTACCTGTAAAAATTTGCTTGATACCTGTCACATAATTATTGAGTGTAGTAAAACATCTTTGAATACCAGTTGGAATCGCTTCGGTAAAACTATATTCCTGGTGTACAGTTTTGAAAAGTTGCATTGGTAATTTTACGAATAGACCTAGTTGTGCTTTATTATTGATTAAGGTTCTAATGATCACAGTATCCATCCCTCTTTTAGCAACCACTGTTACCAATGAATCACTGTACTTTTTCTTTACTTCAATGAACTCATGTTGGTATTGCACAGATTGTCCATTGATACTTAGTAATGTATCATTTTTTTGAAAGCTCCCTTCTACCACTACAGCAGATTTTCCAATAGAGTCTACAATTACAGGAAACAAAGGCAATACAAATGCTGAGGTATTATTTGCATTGGATAATTCAGTTGCTATAGTTGTTGGAATAGCTAAACTCAAAACGCTATCCCCTCTTTTTATTTGAATTGTTTTTGCATTATCTAATACAATTTTTGATTCTAATTCAAAGAAATCTTTTAATTCTTTTTGATCTAATGCGACAACAATATCTCCATCTTTTAATCCCATTTTTTTAGAAATCTCAGTTGGATGTATACCATAGCTTAGATTTTTTGCTGGTAAAAAATTATCCCCCCAAAACCAAGCAATGCCTATGAAAATCACAATCGCTAAAATCACATTCACAAGTACACCACCTAACATCACTATCAGTCTTTGATAAGCAGGCTTTGATCTTAACTCATAGGATTCTGGGGCTTTATTCAACTGCTCTTTATCCATGCTTTCATCAATCATCCCTGCAATTTTTACATAGCCTCCAAAAGGTATCCAACCTAATCCATACTCTGTATCGCCTATCTTCTTTTTCCACAAACTAAAGCCAGGATTAAAAAATAAATAAAATTTTTCTACTCTTGCACCGAATAATCTAGCAGGAATAAAATGTCCTAACTCATGCAGGACAACGATGATCGAAAAAGATAAAATAAATTGTGCCGTTTTTGTTGCAAGAACGGTTAAATCAATAGCAGCTAAATACATGTGTTATAATTGTATTAATGAAGCAGCAAAATCTCTTGCAGCTCCGTCGGTTTCATAATAATCATCCAAGCTTGGATGGGCGATAAATTCAATTTTCTCTAATGTTCTTTCAATTAGATCCGTCATATCTAAAAATCCAATTCTATTTTTTAAAAAAGCATAGACTGCAATTTCGTTTGCAGCATTTAAAACGCATGGCGTATTTCCCCCAAGACGAAGTGCTTCTGTGGCTAAAAATAAATTCCTAAATGTTTTTACATCTGGTTCATCAAAAGTCAAAGTATTGGGTTTATCAAAATGGTATCTTGGAAAATTATTATCTAATCTTTTTGGAAAAGCCATGGCATATTGAATGGGTAATTTCATGTCTGGCAAACCCATCTGTGCTTTTATACTACCATCTTGAAACTGTACCATACTATGAATAATACTTTGTGCATGTACGACCACTTTGATTTGATCAGGCTTTAAATCAAATAACCATTTGGCTTCAATCATTTCCAAACCCTTATTCATTAAGGTCGCTGAATCGATAGATATTTTAGCGCCCATGCTCCAATTAGGATGTTGTAAAGCATGATCTCTTTTTACATTCACCAAAAAATTTGGCTTCTTTCCTAGGAATGGACCACCACTTGCTGTAAGAATAATTTTTTCAATTGGATTATCCCCTTCGCCAACTAAACATTGGAAAATGGCAGAGTGCTCGCTATCAACAGGAATAATAGCAGCCCCTTTTTCTCTTGCAGTGCGCATCACAATATCACCTGCTACCACTAAAGTTTCTTTATTGGCAAGACCCACTGCTTTTCCATTTTGAACTGCAGTCAAAGTTGGCTTTAAACCAGCAAATCCTACAATACCTGCCATCATAAAATCATAGCAATCCATTGCCGCAACTTGTTCCAAAGCTTCTTCTCCTGCAAACACTTTAATGGGTTTACCTTCCAATGCTTTTTTTACAACCGCGTATTTGCCAATTTCACCAATGACAACAATATTGGGTTCAAATAATAATGCTTGTTCTATTAGTAAAGATTCATTTGCATGCGCCGTTAAAATCTCGGCAACAAATAAGTCTGGGTTCGCCGCGATCACCTCAAGGGTTTGTTTCCCAATGGAACCTGTAGATCCGAAAATGGCAATTCTTTTTTGACTCATCCAGTTGTTTACTTGTGGTTAAAAATAAGCTTTTTATTCTATTCTTACTATTTGCTTAATTGAATGTGTATTGCATCTGCAATTTTTCGATCGTTACTCAATCTTGGCACTTTATTCTGTCCACCCAATTTTCCTTCGGATTTCATGTAATCAATAAATGTGTTTTTTGGAACCACTGTTACTACTAAAGGTGCTAATATATTTCCTGCAATCAGGTCTTGATAATAAACATTTTTAGCACACATGGCTTTGTCTAATTTAGCTTTAAACATTTCCATATCCAATGGAGCTCTTTCAAATTCAACCAACCATTCGTGGTAACTTTTCCCTTCGCCTTGTGCTATATAGGGCGCCACCGTAAATTCTACGATAGATGCATTCATTTCATTCGCAACCTGCAACATGGCAGCTTCTACCTCCTCACCAATCACATGTTCACCAAAAGCCGAAATAAAATGTTTCACCCTACCTGTTACAATAATTCTATAAGGATCAATGCTCACAAACTTTACTGTGTCTCCAATATTATAGCCCCATAAACCTGCATTGCTATTAATAACGAGTGCATATTGTACCCCTAATGCTACTTGTGATAAATTAAGTCTTTTTGGATTGGGCTCTTGTATCTGTGCTAAAGGAATAAATTCAAAGTAAATACCACTATTGGTATTCAATAATAACCCCTGCTCATCTCTTGTATCTTGAAAAGCAAAAAATCCTTCGCTTGCAGGAAACAATTCAATAGTATCCATTGTCTTTCCAATCGTATCAAAAAGTTTAGATTGATAGGGTTCAAAATTCACGCCCCCCTGTACCAATACTTGTAAATTTGGAAATACCTCTTTAACCGATTTGCCAGATTTTTCTACAATTCGGTCAAAATACATTTGCATCCATGGCGGAATTCCTCCAACTAGGGTCATATTTTTTAAAATCGTCTCGTCGACAATACGATCTAGTTTTTCCTCCCATTCTTCGATACAATTGGTTTCATAACTTGGTAATTGATTGCTTCTTAAATAGGCCGGTATATGATGATTCACAATTCCACTCAGCCTCCCTGTAGGAATGCCTGCCACTCTTTCTAAAACTGGAGACCCACTCAAAAAAATCATCCGACCATTGACAAACTGGTTTTCGCCAGTGATCGCCATATAAGTTAATAGGGCATTTCTGGCCCCATTAATATGATTACTAATAGAGTCCTTTGTAATAGGGATGTATTTAACACCGCTAGTTGTACCGCTGGTTTTGGCAAAATAGATGGGCTTGCCTTTCCAAAGTACATTTTGGGTGCCCTTTTTGATCTGTTCTATATAGGTCTTAAATGCTTCGTAGTCTCTTAAAGGCACAGCTTCCTGAAATTCAAGGGGATTTTTGATTTGATCAAATTTGTGCTGTTTCCCAAAAATAGTAGATTTCCCTGCTTTAACTAATTGATTTAGAATACTTTGTTGATCTTGTAAAGCATTATGTCGCTCTTTTTGTATTTGACGATAGATGACATTAGCAAAGGGTTTTGCCAACAAAGACTTAATATTCATAAGGATCGGTTAATGACTTAATAGTCAGGAACAAATTTAGAGTGTATTTTACTTAACATCAAACCTTTTGAGGGTTTCTGGTCCAAAAAAATAGCTAAATTATATTTTTCAAGAATTCCTTGCATATTGACATAATTATAATTACCTTTGCCCTCCTAATTTTGGACAATTATGTTAGCAGTAGTTAAAATCGCAGGACAACAATTCAAAGTACAAGCAGGAGATAGCTTGTATGTACCTCACCTGCAAGGTAAAACCGGAGACAAAGTTGAATTCAATGATGTTATATTCGTTGATAATAATGGAAGCATCTCTTTCGCGACTAAAGCGGTAGTGAAGGCTGAAATTACAAACGACCTTGTTCAAGGTGACAAAGTGATCGCTTTTAAAATGAAGAGAAGAAAGGGTTTCCGTAAGAAACACGGTCACAGAACACACTATACTCAAATCAAAATAGAAAACATAGCTTAAACTAAGATACTATGGCACACAAAAAAGGTGAAGGATCCGTTAAGAACGGCCGTGATTCACAAAGTAAAAGATTAGGCGTAAAGATATACGGTGGACAACCAGCTTTAAATGGCAATATCTTAATCCGTCAAAGAGGTACTCAATACCACCCTGGTAAGAACGTTGGTTTAGGTTCTGACTTTACTATTTTCGCTCTTACAGACGGAATTGTTGAGTTCAAAAAGGGTAAAAATAACAAAACGACGGTCTCAATCGTCCCAGTTGAATTAGTGGCTTAAAAAAAAGTTTTTGTAGTTATAAAAAAAGTTTTTACTTTTAGTACATATTTACTAACCATTAAATCTAAAAACATGGCAACTGCAAAAAAAGCGGCTAAAAAAGCTGCTCCAAAAAAAGCTGCAAAGAAAGTAGTTAAGAAAGCTGCTCCTAAGAAAGCTGCTAAGAAAGCTGCTCCTAAGAAAGCTGCTAAGAAAGCTGCTCCTAAGAAGGCTGCTAAGAAAAAGAAATAATTATCTTCGGATAATATTGAAAGACCCTCGATATTATCGGGGGTTTTTTTTTGGCCCCTACTTCTCCCTCCTTTACATGGTCAGTTTAGTTTTATTTATATTTGTCCATGCACAATTACGAAATTGCCGAATACTTTAGTCTCCTGGCTAAACTCATGGACATCCATGGAGAAAATGCTTTCAAAATAAAGTCCTATAGTAATGCAGCATATACCCTAGATCGGTTGAATGATCCTTTGGATGCTATGTCCCCGGCTCAAATTGCAGCAATTCGGGGTATTGGAGATGCTTTAGCACAAAAAATTGTGGATTTATTAGCCACAAAGAAGCTTCAAATCTTAGAAGAATACATAAATAAAACCCCGGCTGGTATATTAGAAATGCTAAAAATCAAAGGGTTAGGTCCAAAAAAGATCATAACTATTTGGAAGGAATTGGGGATTGAAAGCATTGGTGAACTCCTATATGCTTGTGAAGAAAATCGATTGATCAATTATAAGGGCTTTGGCGCTAAGACCCAACAAAGTATTCAAGAATCCTTAAATTATTATTTACAAAACCAGGGTAGCTTCTTATACCAACAGGTACATGAGATTGTAGCACAAATTGAAAATGCCTTATATATCCAGTTCCCAAAAGAACAGCATCAAGTGTCCGGCCATTATAAAAGGCAAATGGAAACCTTAGATTTTTTAGATATTGTCACGACCGCCACAAGTGAATCAGTTTCGGAATGGTTAGAGGATAAGGGTTTTATCTTTGACCACTCCAACGCTTTTTTAAGTTGCAAAGGACCAGATCAGTTTGAACTAAGATGGCATATTGTAGAAAAAGACCGGTTTTATACCCAAGATTTTAGCCTCGCCTGTAGTCCCGAATTTTTGCAAGCATGGCAGGCCTTGCCAAATTTTGATGCGACAAAAGCATTTGATTCTGAATTAGCCATTTTTGAACAAGTACAAATACCGTTTATTCCTGCCGCACAAAGGGAGGATCCTGCGATTATTCAGCAAGCAAAAACAAAAGGAATCAACCCGCCGATACAAGTTGCAGATATAAAAGGCATCATCCATTCACATAGCACTTGGAGTGATGGCTTACATACCATAGAACAAATGGCCCTCGCTGCAAAAGAAAAAGGATTTGAATATTTAGTCATTAGTGACCACTCAAAATCTGCTTTTTATGCCAACGGTTTACATGAGGATCGTATTAGGGCGCAACATAAGGAGATTGATGCCTTAAATAAAAAATTAGCACCATTTGTGATTTTTAAAAGTATAGAATCAGATATATTAAATGATGGAAGCCTAGATTACCCAGATGCAATTTTAGCTTTATTTGACATCGTGATTGCATCTGTGCATTCAAATTTAAAAATGACAGAGGAAAAAGCAATGATGCGTTTGATGAACGCAATTGAAAACCCTTATACAAGCATTTTAGGGCACCCTACTGGCCGTTTATTATTAAGTAGAAAAGGATATCCTGTGAATCATGAAGAAATAATTGCAGCTTGTGCACAAAACAATGTCGTTATCGAACTCAATGCACATCCCAGAAGATTAGATATGGATTGGCGTTGGATACCCCAAGCACTTAAAAATGATGTGCTCATTTCGATTAATCCAGATGCACACGCAGTTGAAGGTTTTCAAGATTGTAAATACGGCGTAATGGTAGCTCAAAAAGCGGGATTGACTGCTGCCCAAAATTTAAGCAGTTTTGATTTATCTGAAATGATGGAATTTATAAGTTACCAACAAGCTAAAAGAGGCTAAAGCTATAAGTGGCTAAAAAATGATTCGCTTAATGATAGAAATATCATTATTCAATGCCCTTTTTTTATTTCATGCTATGCCTATTAGGATTTATAATACACGAAAAAATCCCCTGGCATTAACTCAAAAGATACTTCCCTATGAAAGGGATATGAAAAATGAGAGAATAAATTGGTAAATGTCCCTTCTAGAAGCTCATGAGAAAGATTGATTTTATGATGATCGTTGGAAACATTCAAAACCACTAATATTGTTTCCTCCATTTCGAATCTTAAATATGCAAGCACTCCATTGGTAGAAGTAGGCAAAATAAATGTCCCCCCCTGCGTAAGTGCTTTACTTTTTTTTCTAAAATGAGTCAACGTAGTATAAAAATCTTGTAAAGCTGGAATCTGATCCCAATGCAATGCATCCTTTTCAAAAAATGCTAATCTTTTATGATTGGGCAATTCCTGGCCACTATAAATTAAAGGCAT
>RFSD01000082.1 GCA_009924165.1 Chitinophagia bacterium
AAAATATTCCAACTGCAAAGGATTCATATATTTTTCACCTTCCGAAGGTTTGTAATCATCAGGAAGAATAATTTTACCAGATTTATCTTTTTTTATTGCAATTTTTTGCACCGCTACATCTGGCCTTGCATAAACATAGCGATCTAATAATTCAGTAGTATAATAGGCATCTAAACCATTGCTACAGATGGAGCCTATTTGGTCAAGTTCTAAGAAGCCATCTGCAGTAGGTTGAAGGGATGGGTCAATCAATACTTGCTCTAACTGACCAATCACTAAAAAAGTGGCGTTCAATGCAATAGGAATAATCTCTTTAAGAGAAAGTAAGTACTTGATTGGACTCTCTTTTACAAAGGGTACTTTTATACCCTCCAAGTATTCCTCGGTCAATCCTACTTCTGTAAATTCGTTGACCTCGTCTGGGTATTTAGCACTTGTTTGATGTGCCTTATCTACAAATGAAGCATGAATATGATTGATCGTATACAACCCATTTGCTTTGATATTCGCTAAAGTATGCGGTGCGGCGGCAATCGGACGATTGATATAACCAATCAATGCAGGATCAGACCCAATATGAACCATACTACTAAACATACCTAAATTTGGTACCCCTTGCGCATTGATAGTGCCAATTAAACTGGCCGATTTAAAACCAGTTAAGCTATTGATAAAATTAGCTCTATAAAATCTTTCCCAGGACTGCCATTCGGCAGGAGTGAATTGTTGCATACAGATTTAACAAGTGAAGGCTTAAAAAGTTTGCTTTCTATTTGAAGGAATATAATTTGATGGAGTCTGGAGTCCTCTTTTCTTTGGATTTTATTTCCCATTTTGTATAGGGAAACGTTGGGAAAAATAAAGCCGTCATCACAGTACGTCCGCCATCTGCAAATAATTCAACAGAAGTTTTATCCAATAAAATAGATAAGTCCATATTCGTTGCAAATGAAAGCCTTGGTGCTACTGCTACTGCTGCAAACCCATCATTAAAATTAGAGACACCTGCTTTGGTTCTATCAATAAAGAATTGCTTTTTATCCGCATGATATCCAATAATTAATTTTTCGTTGGAAGTATTTGAAAGGATGATTTCAAAATCCATTGCTTTTATAGCCTTAATGTCAATCCGATTTGGGATGACATTTTCTTTAGAGATTATTTCTGTAAATGCATTCATAAATTCCTTGACAGGACTAGACACTAAAAGGAAATTTTTTAAACTTGCATTTTTATTATTATTCTGTTCAATCAATTTCAATTCCCTCGGTACCGTCATGGCGCTTCTCCATTTTTCTGTAGGCACTACGTTGGCGTAATTCCAATTGCTCATCCAGCCAATTAAAATATTTCTATCTCCAACATTTGAAAATGTCACGCCCGCATAATTGTCTGGACCATAATCCATCCATTTAATATCGGTAGAATAAGGCTTGAATGCATGACCATCAAAATCTCCCACTATGTATTGTGTGGCAGAGCCACCATTAGGGCCTCCTGGATTCATGCTCACTAATAAAACCCAGCTCGTTTTTCCATTCACATTAAATTGTAATAGATCTGGACATTCCCAAACACCGCCATGCGCAAATAAATTTTTACCAATTTCGGACTCCTTAGTCCAGTTGATTAAATTAGGTGAACTATAAAATTCTACATGATCCGCAACTGCCAAGTTCATGATCCATTTTTGAGTGGGCTCATGCCAGATTACTTTAGGATCTCTAAAGTCTTTTAAATTCGGGGTTTTAAGCACAGGGTTGCCTGCATACTTAGTCCAAGTCTTTCCTTCATCCAAACTATATGCAATAGATTGATTTTGAAAATCAGTCCTACCATCTTTTTCGCCCGGCATATCATGTTGGGTAAAAATAGCCACCAAGGGTGCTATGCCACCTCGACCTAAACCACTGGTATTGTTTTTATCCAATACAGCAGAGCCAGAAAAAATCATCCCGATCGAATCTGGATACAACGCAATAGGTTGTTCTTTCCATTTCACTAAATCAATACTTGTAGCATGCCCCCAGTGCATTGGACCCCAAACTGTGCTATCTGGGTAATGCTGAAAAAATAAATGGTATTGTCCATTTAAATATATCATCCCATTGGGATCATTCATCCAGCCTTGCTTTGGCGTAAAATGAAAAGCAGGTCTATACAAAGATTCATTGGTAAGTTTCGCATCGGGTTGTACTTGACTTTGAACACTAGCATATACCATAAAAAAAGAAAGGGTCAACAAGCTGCGATAAAAATGCATTGAATATTTTTTAATTAGTTGAAGCCTTTAATTGTTGAAGTAGTTGAATCATGTCCTCTTCCTTCTTGAGATTTAATTTATTGGTATTTAAGAATACATCAATCTGTGTGGAATAGTCAGGCAACACTTTTTTTATTGCTTTCAAAGAAAGACTGCTACCCATTGTTATCATTTTTTTAGCTGCTTTATCGTAGATGTAAAATAAATCATCCACAACATATTCCTTAAGAGGTGGTCCGCCGTAAACAGCAGATTCTTTAATGCGTTTACTAGCATATTTTAGTAACTGAAAATTGTCCCCCTTCCCAAGTACTTCGTAAAAAGTTGCAGGCGTCTTTTCATCTACACTCGGAAATAAACACATAAACTGTTTAGAGATTTTATTTTTTTCTTTGTCCAAACCATATAAGGTAAACTCTTTTGCTTTTTCGTTCACCACATATAAGCCATTCTTTTGGGTATAATATAGTTTATGATCGGCCAATGAATAGTTTAAATTAGAATCAATCGATTCCATCCCATTTATAAAAAAAACTTTGCCTAAACCAAATTTTTCAAACAGATAAGGGGTGCCTTGTACGCCAGCAGCACCTGCAGGTAAGATACGGCCGTTAGCGTCTGCAAATTGAACCGTCGGAACAGCATTTCCGGAAATTTGTGCAAACATAGGAAGCGCGGCAGAAGATAATAAGAAGATGAAGAGGTACTTTTTCATAAAGAGGATTATTTGATAGCAGCAAGATAAAAAAAAGGGCGCACTCAATATGATCGAGGCGCCCTTTTTTATTTAGGTATATTGATTAGTTCGTGTAACCAGGGTTTTGAACCATCAATGGATTTGCTTGAATCTCTGAGTTAGGGATTGGTAATAAGAATCTAAAATTACCAGACTCTAAAGTTGTTTTATTGTTTTGAGCATCAACTGCTAAACGAATAATTGGAAGATTACGTCTTTTAGCGTCAAAGAAACGATGTCCTTCGAAAGGCAACTCCTTAAAACGCTCATTCATTATAGCAGTAATTAAATCACTCTTAGATGAAAAACTTTGAGCAGTATAGCCATTGATTCTTGCATCTCTTAGCGTATTTAAATCTGCAGCAGCACCAGTTAAATCATTTAATTCTGCTCTTGCTTCTGCACGAATTAAATACATTTCACCAGTTCTGAAGACTTTACCATCTGCTAATAGTTCAGTTGGTGTACCATAAGCACCACCAGCATACTTATTAATCAAAATGGCAGCAAGTGATCTTGAACTATTTGCCTTCAATAAAGGCTCTTCAAAGAAGTAAGCAGCATAACGAATATCATTTACTTGATCGTAGCTATTTAACAAAGCTTGAGAAGGTCTCCAAGTAACAGTACCGATATTAGCTGAATTTGCAGACGTACCTCTGTACAAAGTACCAATTCTTGTTCCAGCAGTTGTTGTATTAGTCAATTTAAATGCCACTTCGCTGTTGTTTACATCTCTCCAAATTCCTGGGAAGTTTGTTTTAGAAGCTAATGGAAAAGCAGTGATGTATTCAGTTGCAAATGTAGCAGCATTAGCATAGTCTTTCATATATAAAGCAACTCTTGCTTGTAAAGCTGTAACCGCTTGTCTTGAAGCTCTAGCTATATCAGTATTGGTAGCTGGTACAAGTGCTTTAGCAGCAACTAAATCTGCATTTAATTTAGCCATATAAGGAGCTACAGTGATTCTTGCTTGAGGCAATAAATCAGGTGTTTCCATATAAGCTAGTGCCAATGCAGTACCATCCGAAGTATTGCTATAGAATTGATATAATCCAAAATGACAGAAAGCTCTCATAAATAAAGCCTCTCCTCTAATTCTATTTTTTAGCGCTTCTTCAGTTGCGTTAGCAGCTTTTGCGTTTGGCAAGGCAGCTAATACCCTGTTCACTCTATCAATTGTTCTGTAATACATAGGGAATGCGGTAAAGTTATCTCTGATAGAGATATCTGTAGAACCGTATTGCCATTCGTGCACTGTAGCAGCATTGTAAAATTCAGCGACTCTTACTTCATCAGCAAAAACGCTGTTCAACAAGATGCCCATCGTTACGTTCATCGATGCATACGCACCAATGATACCTGACTCAACATTCGCAACGGTCTTCAAAGCGACGTCTCCGCCGATGAAGTCGGTTTCTTTAACATCTATCACCTTAGAGCAAGAAGCAAAAAGGGATAACATTAAAAATGAACCTATAACCAATTTATTTTTTCTCATTTTATTCATTTTTTAGTTGATTAGAAATTAATATCTAAACCAAATGTAAACATGCTAGGGTTAGGATATTCACTCAAACTAATATTGTTATTATCTTCTGGATCAAGACCAGTCCAAGGGCTCCATATTGCTAAGTTTTGACCTTGTACATATAATCTACCGCCAGTAAATAATGGCTTACCATTAGGACCTTTAAGTGCAGGAAGTTGATAAGCAACTACTAAGTTTCTAAAGCGAACAAATTTAGCATCTTCAATATCATCTGAAGTAAATCCTCTATCTACACCTGATCTTTGATATCTTTTAATATCACCTGGAGCTGTCCATTGGTTATCAATTAACTCTCTAGAAGCTCTTACAGCAGACTGGTAACCAGGAATACCTCTTGTAATCCAGCTCTTGATGTTATTGTATCTCTGAACATCAAATTGATAAGAGAATAATCCAGAGATTGAGAAGGCTTTGTAACGAATTTCAAAATCAACACCACCTTGGTGTCTAGGTAAATAGTTGCCGAATTTATCAAATTGACCTGCTTTTGCAATATCATTCGTTATAGAGCCGTCCGGTGCTTCGTAACGAGGATTTCCAGTGGCAGGATCCGCGCCTAAATAATTATATGTATAGTGTGTACCATAAGATAAACCTTTTCTGATTACGAATGTGCCTAAGAAGAATTCATTCACTGCACCTAAGTTCTCAATAGTGTTCTTATTATAAGAATGGTTTAAACCAAGTGTTACACCGAAATCACGATTTTTAATCACATCTACTTTTGCATTCAATTCCAAACCTTTGTTGGACATTCTACCAGCATTGATATACAAGCTAGAGAATCCAGTTGTACCAGACAATGGCTGGTTAACGAATAAATCTAAAGTTTGCTCATCATATGCATCTAAGTTAAAACGAGCACGACCATTCCAAACACTAAAGTCGATACCAATGTTTGATTTTTGTACTCTTTCAATTTTTAAATTCGGATTACCCGGACCAGTTGGGGCTAAACCTGTAATGGTTGAACCTGCATATTGAGTAGTACCAAAAGTAGGCACCTGAGGTCCTTGATAGTTGGTAACAGATTGCAATCCCGCACCATAAGAAGATGTTTGGATTGAACCAATATTTGGAATAATACCAAATGACAATCTCAATTTCAATTCAGAGAAAATTGATTGTTTACTTAAGAAACGTTCCTGTAAGGCATTCCAAGTAAAACCAGCAGACCAAGATGTTACTTCTCTGTTCTCTTCGTTTACGATTCTTGAAGTTCCATCACGACGAATATTTGCATTCAAAGAATACTTATTGTCGAATGTGTATTTTGTTGTGGCAAAATAAGAACGGATACCAAATCCAGATTTTGCACTAGATGCATTCTGAGGATAAGTTGCAGCACCATTGGTTGGCAATGGACCAGCACCTTGACCTGTTTCTGTCAAACGCTTGTCTAAGTTAAATAAAGTAAAACCTAGAGCTCTTTGGAAGCCTCTCACAACCTCAAAATTAGCAGATGCTTCTAATTCAGATTTACCAAATTTTTCGTTATAGGCAAGAGTAGAAGTATTGATGAAGTCGGTGTACAATCCGCCTGATTCTTGCGTCACACCAGATTGGAATGACTGTAAGGAACCAATATAAGAATCTGCATTCACATAACGTCTTACAAAATTGGTAGAAGACGTTACACCTAAGTTATTTCTTACTGTCAAAGTAGGTAAAATTTTATACGCTAATAAACCATTACCTACTAATTTAATTTGATCAAATGTTCTACTTGTATTTTGAAGACCTTCTAACAAGTTAGCAACTTGTCTTAATGCCATTGTACTATTTGCACCAAAATTTAAAGTTCCATCTAATTTGTAAGGATTCTCATATGTCTTAGCTCTATAGGTCATTTGGAAAGGATTTCTAGAAGAATTACCTAGTGCCTCACCTTCTGATTGTTGCGTTTTTGAGAAACCAATCGTAGAGTTAAATTGCGCAGTAAATTTGTCGGTAGAATGGTCTAAGTTAAAACGTAATGTATAACGCTTAAGACTAGAATACACATCAATACCTTCTTGGTCAAAATAGGCACCAGACAAGAAGAACTTAGTTCTGTCAGATCCACCACTTAATGTTAATTCATGTGATTTTGAGATACCTTCTCTATAAAAAATATCTGCGTAATCGATATTTATATTTCTTAAACTATCTAAAGCACTTGCTTTAGTAGCAGCAGTCATACCTGCAGGAATAGCTGGGTTATTTGGAGACCAAACCCATCCTGGGTTGTTCGCTATTTTTTCTCTTTCCTCATATGCCAACATCTCACGCGTATTCATCATATTTAATCTATCAAAACTAGGGCGTCTAGTAATACCATATTGTGATTTATAAGTCACTACATTTTTACCAGTCTTGCCTCTTTTTGAAGTGATAACAATTACACCCGTACCACCTCTAGCACCATAGACAGCAGCAGCTGTCGCATCCTTCAATACGGTGATAGATTCAAAATCATCCGGGTTAAGTGTTTGCATATCAAATGCAGGAATTGGCACCCCGTCTAATACATACAAAGGCTGTGCACCCGCTCCTTGAAGTGATTTAATACCACGAATTGTAATAACTGCACTAGTTCCTGGTTGACCAGATCCAGAGTTAACCAACATACCTGGAACACGACCTTGGAAAGCCTGATCGAATGAACCTACTGGTACATCGTTTACAGTTTTACCACTGATTGTAGTTACGGCACCCGCGAACTTAGATTTACT
>RFSD01000083.1 GCA_009924165.1 Chitinophagia bacterium
CTACTTTAATTGCTCAAACTTCAAATTCAGTCCCATCTGCTTCATCCGAAAAAGAAGTTAAACAGGTGATTCAAAACATGTTTCACGCCATGCTTCAAGCAGACACCACTTTGTTAAGAACTTGTTTTTCTGATAAAGTTATTTTCCAAACAATTGTCAATAAGCCCGAAGGGGCAATGGTCAACACAATGTCTATCAATGATTTTATTCAAAGTATTGGGAAACAAATACCGAATGCATTAGATGAAAGAATTGAATTTGGAGTAATTCAGGTGGACCCTTTAATGGCCACAGTATGGACGCCTTACACCTTTTATTTAAAAGGACAATATTCCCACAAAGGCATCAACAGTTTTCAATTAGTTAAATTTAAAGAAGGATGGAAGATTCAATACCTCATTGATACAAGGTATAAGTAATCAACCATTTTTTAGAAGCCCTATTGTTTGAGTTCCTTTAATTGCCTTTGAAATAGCATTGGTTGATTGGTCGTGATCCATTCTACGCCTTGTTGTTGTAAGATGGCTAAGTCGGATAATTCATTCACAGTCCAACTTCCAATTTTTAAACCTGCTTTTTTTGCAGCTTCGCTCAGTTGACTATTATTTTTAAATGAGGTATAGTGTAAATTAATACCGTCAAATTGATTTTGTACTATATCATCAATGCTTAAGTCAGATTCCAGGTATAATACTGTTGCTTTTGACTGCTGCGCTTTAATCCATGTAAGAATATCTTTACTAAAGCTAATATAAACAATACGTTTTTCAATTTTTAATTTTTTTGCTAAGGCCAATGTTTCAATTGTTGCTAAATAGTCTTGTGCTGTATCTTTAATTGCTGCTTTAATTTCACAAATGAGTATGGTTTTGTGCTTGTCTTGTGTGCCTTTTAAAAAATATTGCTCTAATGTAGGCAATGACTCGCCATTGGATAATTTGTTTCTATTTAAATAAGCATAGGTATTAGTTTGAATGGTATCACCAAAGTATACAGGATCATGGTTCACAACAAGCACACCATCTAAGGTTCTCCTCACATCAAATTCTGCACCATCACATTTAAGTTCAATAGCTTTTTCTAAAGACGCAATTGAGTTTTCTGGTAAGTTAAATTCCTTCCAAGCACCACGATGTGCAATGATTTTGGTCTGTTGTGCAGTAGATGTTTGCATAATGAACATGAATAAAAAAATTGGTAAAAATTTCAACATAAATAGGAGTTTGGAATAATGGTTTAAACATTAAGGTACTAAAATAATATAAGTTAAACATCATTTACAATGTTTTCATAATTAGTTAACTTTGCCTTCCTCAAAACAACATATGCATAAAGGTATTCAAATAATAAAAACAGCTATTGAACCAAGTAGAGCGGAGTTATTACAACATCCAGTCTATCATCAGATACAAACATTGGCTCAATTGCAAAAGTTTGCAGAAGTGCATGTCTTTGCAGTATGGGATTTCATGAGTTTATTAAAATCTTTACAGCAAAAATTGACATGTGTACAAACGCCTTGGGTCCCAGTTGGATCGGCAAATACAAGGTATTTAATAAATGAAATTGTGTTGGGTGAGGAATCTGATGTAGATGAATTTGACAATCGTATAAGTCATTTTGAATTATATCAACAAGCGATGCGTCAAATGGGTGCATCTACCAATGCCATTGAAGGTTTGATGCATGCGCTTCAATCAGGTATCAGTATAGAAGCGGCCATTCAACAGTTGAACTGTGCTGATTCTGTAAAAGATTTTTTGATTTTTACTTTTAAGATTGTCAATCATGCGCCAGCTCATGTACAAGCTGCGGTATTTACTTTTGGAAGAGAGGATTTAATTCCCGACATGTTTACGCGTTTATTAGAAAAACTAGTAGCGGAATCACCCGAAAAAGTATCCATATTTAAATATTATATCGAACGCCATATCGAAGTGGATGGCGGACATCATAGCCATTTGGCTTTAGAGATGGTTTCAGAGCTTTGCGGAGATGACCCTGTAAAGTGGGAGGAAGCAGCAAAGGCTTCGATAGAGGCATTACAAATACGCGCTAGGCTTTGGGATGCAGTAACTGCATAAATAAATTATTAAAAGTAGATTCTAAATATAATTTTATATTGCTTCAAACTCACCTTTATCAGTGTTTTTCCTGACTTTGTCTGCTTCAAAATATTTACCATTCATGGCAATATAAACCCCTGTTGGAAGCACTTGTGTGAATGCGAGAGCACTACCTAAATTGAATAAACCATCAGAACTACCAAACTTATATGGTATCATTGCGCCAGTGAGTACAATTGTTTTGTTAGGGCAATGTTTTTGTAAATAAAGCGCGGTGGTTGTCATTGTATCAGTTCCATGTGTAATCACAATTCTTTCTGCATTAGAAGCATTGCATGCAGATGCGATGTTTGCTCGATCTGCTTCCACAAAATCTAGACTATCCTTCATCATTAAAGTTGTGATCGATAAATCCAAATTGCTTCTACCTAAATGAAGCATTTCATGTAAATGGGTTTCTTTAAAAAAAAGATTACCGTTTAGCTCATTGTAGGTTTTATCAAAAGTACCACCCGTTACAAAAACTTGTATATTTAAATTCATTGATTTTTATTTTGGGTCCATCCACATCTCTTTTCTGTCTAACCATTTGTTATCAGAAAAAGATTCCTTACTTGCCAAAGTTCTTGTGTATTTTGGACTGCGCTCGGTGGAGCTTGGTTGATAAGCAACGTAACCCATAATGCTTAAGGCCTTACTAAAATAGGTTTCACCAGGATGACCTAAGGTTTTATAAGGTAATACATTGTCTTTTAAAATATAATTTGGAGTAAATCCACTTACTGTACCATAGTCGGATTTTCCAATTGCGTTAGTAGTAAGAAAAGTGATTGGTTGTAGTCCATAGTCCCATCTCTTATTTGGATCTGTAATGGTGAATGAGCCTACATTTTTACCGTAAGTATTCTCTCCAATTAAAATCACATCCATAAAAGGTAGTAAATTATTGATCACTAATTCACTTGCAGAAGCGGTATTGCCTGCAGTTAATACAAAGACACGATTGAGTGTGCCAAGGTTATTGGCTTCGGATTTGAATAAGGTTTCAAAAGCGCTAGACCCAGAATTTTTTTCCAAATAAGCAGTATAAGTTGCATTGTATACTTTTTTATTCATCACCTTACCTACCCTTGCTGCAGCATCTTTCACTGTTAAGTTGGTAATCAAATCAGAAGACACCACATATCCACCACCATTGTATCTAAAGTCTAACACCAATTCATTGACGCCTGCCGTTTTAAAGCGACCAAATATCGCTCTCAAGCTATCATCAAAACTTGTCAAAAACTGACTATAAGCAAGGTAGCCAACTTTTTTTCCAGACCATGCAATGATGGTATCTGCTAAAATTGGATTTGTTTGTAATTCAACTTTCGTAACTGTAACTGATTTCCCATTAGATACAAATGCGCCGTTGATGAAATCACCAAGTCCAAGTTTTAAAGTTTGATTGGACAAAATTGTTGTATAGTTTGCATTTGTGATGGTTTGATCATCGACCTTTAAAATAATATCACCTCTTTTTAATCCAGCTTTCTCTGCAGGGCTTCCTTTCAAAACATAAGCGAGTACAAATGCAAGACTCGTATTTGTATTATCTGTATAAAAAGCATTGTTTTTAATTCCTAATACAGTACTTATACCATTTAATTGATTCTGTAAATTGGTAAAACTTTCGTCAATCCAAGAAAAACGATCGGTTTTAGGATAATCATATAAAAGCGTATAAAAATAATCTGTAGGCTTGGCATCTGTTTTGGTATTCGCTAGGCTTGGCATTTTGTCACTCCATAAATAATAATAACTCATCACTTCGTGAATCCATTTATTGGGTGCTAAATTTGGATTGGTAACAGTAGTTGGTGGAGGCGTTACTTTAGTGGTCTCCGCTTCTTTTTTACAAGCAAAGAAAAAAGTAGACATGGACAGAATAAACAGTAATTTTTTCATACGATAAATGTGTTTCACCATAAATTTAAACAAACTATTGTTAATAGAAAGAAAAATAATTTTTACTAGCTTGAATGATAAATATTATTGTCTAATTTTAACTGCTTTGAATAGCTATCAAAAGTCCACAAATTCAACTCAGATCCAGTTAAACGAATAATATAAATAATGAGAAAAATTTCAATCACAACAATTTTAATACTATTTTCTTTGGCCATTTTTGGACCTATCAATGCCCAAAAAAATTACTATTTTGAGCAATTGAAACAATGGGATAGCGCTCGTATAGCTGCACTGAAAGATCCCAATGGTTGGCTGAATTTAGAAGGGTTGTTTTGGTTAAAAAACGGGGTAAACAGTTTTGGCTCATCCTCTGTAAACGACCTGGTATATGACAATGCTGCTTTCCCAAAACATGTAGGAGATTTTATCTATGAAAATGGCAAAGTGTATTGGAAGGAAGGTATTACAGAAAAAATTACAATTCATGACGGTGATTTAGTTCTTGCAGATGCTGGGGCACTAAATTTATTAACAACACCAGAAGGTAAGTATACCAGTCATTGGAAAGACTTTGTATGGGTGGTGATTCAAAGAGAAGATAAAGTGGGTGTGAGGTTTAGAAATTTAAAAGCAAAAACCTTATTGGAATTTAAAGGCATCGAAAGATTTCCTGTGGATGCAAAATGGCGTATCAAAGCTAAAGTGATTCCTCAAAATCAAAATCCTTTGATGATCATGAATGTGTTGGGACAAAATACAGCCCAAAAACATGGGGGTCAATTGGTTTTTGAAATAGAAGGCAAAACCTATCGATTGGATGCCATAGACGAGGGGGGTACTAGATTATTTGTGACTTTTGCCGACGCCACTTCTGGTAAAACAACTTACGGATCGGGTAGATTTATAGAACTAGACAAGCCGGACGCCGAAGGATTTACCTATATCGATTTTAATAAGGCCTATAATCCGCCATGTGCATTTACAGAATTTGCAACTTGTCCGCTTCCGCCTCCACAAAACCGACTAAGTATTGCCATTCCTGCGGGAGAAAAAAAATATGGACATCATTAAGCGCTCCATTAACTTTGGTGCCAAATGCAACAGTTAACTCCATCCAATCCCCCCATTATTGCCATTATCGGTTTAGGTTATGTGGGCTTACCTTTGGCTTTAGCATTTTCTAAACACTATCAAGTAATTGGCTATGACTTGAATCATGCAAGGGTGGATGCTTTAAAAAAAGGAGAGGATACTACATTAGAAACAGATGCAGAGGCCATTAAAAATGCAAATCATTTAGTCCTAACCAATGATTTAGCTAAGATTGCAAGTGCAACTGTATTCATTGTTACAGTACCAACGCCGGTTAATGCAGATAAAAGTCCCGATCTAAGTTCTTTATTGTATGCATCTTCGCAAATTGCAAGTTTATTAAAGCGAGGAGATATTGTAATTTATGAAAGCACTGTGTATCCGGGTTGTACAGAAGAAGATTGTGTCCCAGTACTTGAAAAAAAATCAGGACTTAAATTTAATATAGATTTTTATTGTGGTTATTCTCCAGAAAGAATCAATCCTGGAGATAAAGTAAATACTTTAACAAAGATTCAAAAAATTACTTCCGGTTCTACACCGGCAATTGCAAAGTTTATTGATCAATTGTATGCAAGTATCATTACTGCAGGCACTTATGCTGCACCATCCATAAAAGTCGCAGAAGCCGCCAAGTCCATTGAAAATGCACAGAGAGATCTTAATATTTCTTTTGTCAATGAACTTGCATTGATTTTTGATAAGTTAGGCATCGATACCCACGAAGTATTAGCCGCTGCAAGTACAAAATGGAATTTTTTACCATTTAAGCCAGGCTTAGTTGGAGGGCATTGTATTGGAGTCGATCCTTATTATTTAGCACATAAAGCAAAAGCAGTTGGCTATCATCCACGAGTGATATTATCGGGGCGTGATGTCAATGATCAGATGAGTGCTTTTGTAAGTAATAAATTAATTCAGTTATTAGTACAAACTGGAAAGCAAATTCAAGGTGCAAAAGTATTAGTGCTTGGAGTTACTTTTAAAGAAAATTGTCCTGATTTCAGAAACTCAAAAGTGTTTGATATCATCCATCAACTCAAAAAAGAAGGGGCTGATGTTGCTGCTTTTGATCCATATGCCAACGCAATGGAAGTATTCCAAAAATATCAAGTACAATTGATTACTGCATTCGAACAATACGATGTGATTTTATTAGCAGTGGCGCATGATTTTTTTAAAGCATTGGATTATGCTTCATTAAAAACAAGTCCAGCGGCTATTGTATATGATACTAAGGCGTTTTTAGATCGTTCCATTGTCACGGCAAGATTATAATAAAAATAAAACCTATGATAGAGTCAAAAAGATTCGGCTCCAAGAAAGCATTAATTGATATTGATGAAACCATTTGCTTCTATTCCGATAAACGCGTGTACGAACTAGCTGAACCTAATTTTGAAAATATTGCTAAGATCAATAAATTATTTGATGAAGGTTGGCATATTACTTATTGGACTGGAAGAGGAGAAAGTTCAAAAAGAGATTTAAGACCTTTGACTTTAGAACAGTTAACTAAATGGGGATGCAAGTTCAATGATTTAATTACTGGATATTGTCCGAACGGCGGCGCTGTAAAACCAAATTTTGATTTAGTGGTTGACGATAAAGCAAAACGTATAGAAGAGCTATAAGTAGTTTTTTATAAATGGCTTATTTATACTTTCAATTAGGAAAGTACAGAGTTGGCAATTTTTCTTTTTCTTGCAAAGGGTAAATAGAATAACCAGAAATGCGCGATGGCAGCTACCTCAAAACAAATGAGATAAAAAGGCCATGTTCCAATGATGAATGGATTATTGGCCGAAGGAGGCTCCCTTAAAAACATATAATTTGTTCCAATAGCATAGTTGAGGATGCCTACAGATAAGACCACTAATTGAGAGTAACCAAAAATAACCAACCAGGATTTTGGACGAGGTACAAATCCATTGTGTATGATGCTATACAATACCACCAATAATAAACCAGCATGCTCAATAAAATAGCTATAAAAATTATAGCCCTTAATACCATTATTAAATTCTGGTGTAAGTAGTGCGTGAATCCCTCCTAATAATCCCCAGTAGTAAACAAATTCACCTAATAA
>RFSD01000084.1 GCA_009924165.1 Chitinophagia bacterium
TGGGTTACAACAAGTATCATTTGCTTATTTGCTTCTTCTGCTATTTTTATGAACTCTAAAATGGCTATCGAAGGCACTACACATCTTGGAATACCACGTTGGCTTGGACTAGAAGTAAGTATTGGGCAGTTGATTGGCTTAGTATTACTAATCATTCCGGCAGTTCCTGCTAGATTTAAAGAATGGGCTTATGTTGGGTTTGGTATCATGTATATCACAGCAACAGTAGCACATATCGCAGTGGGTGATCCATTCAGCAATACCGTTATGGCAATTATATTCTTTGGTTTATTGTTGGTTTCTTATACCAGCTTTCACAAATTACAAGCAGCAAAAGCTTAGTTCATTTATTTAGGTAAGGCTGTCAATACTAATTTTAAGAATCCGTCAACTGATTTGTCATCCATCCATTTGATGACTGCAACAATATCATTTTCCTTGTCCACATAAATGGCATTGGTACCATTACCCAAAAAAGCATAAGCAGACGCTGGCGCAGAGGGATACATTTTTTTATCCGTGTTTAAAAAATAATTCATAAAGCCATAGCCTGTGTTTGTCGTTGATGCTGTCTTTGATTTTTTGATCCATTCCTCTGAAATGATTTGTCTGCCATTCCAATTACCATTTCTTAAAGAAAGCAAGCCGAATCTGGCCATATCATAAGCATTGATAAACATACCCCCACCAAAATGTCCGCCACCACTTACCGACTGAATCATTTTACCATCTAATACTATCCATGCATTTTTATACCCTGTCCATGCCCATGTATTGGATGCGCCAATAGGTTGCATTACTTGTTCCCTTAGTATTTCTGGTAAAGGCTTTCTCCAAACAGTGGTAGCAGCCAATGCCAAGGCATTGACTCTAGTATCGTTGTATTTATAAACTGTGCCTGGTTCAAAACGTTTTCTTGTTGTCCACTCCTCTGATTTATCAGAAGGCCTGTCTGCCCAATCTGGTTTGCCCCATAGTACACCCTCCCAGTCGCTTGTTTGTCTTAATAAATGTTCCCAATTTATCTTTCTGTTATGTTCGGTTTCAAATGGATAAATGAATGATGTTTGAGTGATCGGATTTTGATCTGATGTTATTGGCGCATTTGCAAGTTCAATTGGAGGAAGATAAGGGTAGACTTTATCGTTGATAGAATGAATCAACCCCTTTTCAACTGCTAAACCCACTACAGTAGATAAAAAAGTCTTAGTTACACTATGTACCATTTCCACCGCATTTGCATTACCCCATTCTGCTATGATAAAGCCTTTATATAAAATAACCCCAGAAGTAGGACCGCGATCTGCCATTGGTCCAATAGGATCCGAAAAAGGTTCTTTCCCAAATTGCATTGCTTGTGTAAGCATCAAATTTTTAGGAAATTTTGTCTCATGCGTTAATGCATATTGAATCGCTTCTCGGATCAAATTACTATCAACACGTAAACTAGCTGGTGTTTTTCTTTCCCATTGGTCAGCAGCAGGAAAATAAGTTTTCACTTGTGCGCTTACAGTGATACAAATACAAAGTAAAATAAATACAAATTGCTTTTTCATAAAAGAAGTCTCTTTAAATTATTTTAGTTGCGAAGTATCCACTCTTGTTGGCGTGTCTTTGCCTGCAATGATAGACCCTGCGCTTAAAGCAATTGCTTTGATAATTTCATTCATATTGTCTAAGTCTAAGGTTTCTATTTGATCAGAAGCTTTGTGGTAATTTGGTTCTGAATCCATTTTAGAAGTAGATATCGTGTGCGCAGCTACACCAAGTCTAGCAAGGGTTGCATTGTCTGATCGGTAAAATAAATTTTGTTCGGTATACGGGTCTGGATAAAATTTAAAGTTAGACCCCTCTAGGTTTTTTTGCAAAATAGCGCCCATACTTGATTTATCAAATCCAGTGATATAGGCACTATTCTTACCCCACTTGCTTTCTGTACCAATCATTTCGATATTGAACATTGCAACTACTTTAGCTGGATCCAATTGCTTAGAAAAATATTGTGCGCCATATCCTCCAACTTCTTCTGCTGTGAAAGCAGCAAATAAAATTGTTCGTTCGTTATTATTAAGTGCTTTATAATATTTTGATAACATAATCATAGCTGTTGTTCCTGCAGCATCATCGTTTGCGCCATTGTAAATAGAATCTCCATTAATCATATTTTTTGAATTAACGCCTATATGATCATAATGGCCAGAGAAAATTACATATTCATTTGGCAAAGTTTTTCCAGGAATCATAGCCACAACATTAGCCAAAGCCATGGTCTCTATTTGATGACTCGCTTGTATCGCATACTTCGCCGGCGTGGTATTGGTTAATACAAATATTACAGTAGCTTGATTTGAAGCTAAATTATTTTTAAAACGAACTAGTCTTCCAAAGTTTTGTGCATGCGACTCGTCTACTAACACAATCATTTTTTGATTTGCGCCAATCATTTTTGCTGCAAGCTGATTTAAATTTTCACCTGCTGCAATTTTAGCCACTGTATATCCTGTTGCTTCTGTGATTTTTATTTCTGGTTCAATCGTCACCACAATGACCTGCTTGTTGTCAATAACTGATCCATCTATACTTGCAAACAAGCTGATAAATTTTGGTCTATTGATAGAAAATGATTGTAAAAAATTATTATCTCCTTTTAAAGACTTTAATCCTGAAGCTTCAAACTCTTTGGCTATAAACGCTGCTGCTTTATCAATACTCGGACTAAAAGTTCTACGACCTTCCATTTCATCTGAAGCTAAAACGCGCTCTATTCTTTCAGTTTCTGACTTAGTAATTATTTTATTAATCATTTGACTAATACCTAAACAAGGGATTAACAATGCGATACATATTAATTGAATCATTCTCATATTAAATATTTTTAGAATTGCTTTAAAGATAATTTCATTTTGAATGCAAATGAAAAAAATGATGACAGAAGGAATGATAAATTTTAGATTTAAAACATTTGAATTTGATAATTGTCTAAATTGCTAACAAATAAGTTACATGCCGTTAAGCCCCCTTTCCAGCAGTCTAGGTCTTGAAACCTATAAAGGTCCTTGGACTAAGCAAACGACGACTCATTTATTAAATAGAGTGCTTTTTGGTGCAAAGCATGCCGAAATTCAACAATTTTTAACAAAGGGGCTAAATGCTTCCGTTACTGAATTGCTCAATCCAACAGATCCTATTCCTCCACCTCCAGTCAACGAATACAATACTGCTACTGTCATTGATCCTGCTGTTGCTCCAGGTACTACTTGGATCAATCATCCAACAAATGATGGTACCATCAATGCTTTAAGAAGAAATAGTTTTAAAAAATGGTTAACTGGCGTAATGATTCATCAAGATACAAGTATCAGAGAAAAAATGACTTTGTTTTGGGGCAATCATTTTGGCACCGAAGCCGATACCATTTCTTTTGGAAATTATGTATACCAACACCATGATACATTAAGAAAAAACGCCCTTGGAAATTATAAAACAATGGTGAAAGCAATAACGATTGATCCGGGTATGTTGAGGTACTTAAATGGTTATTTGAATTCAGCCACTGCGCCTGACGAAAACTACGGGAGAGAATTACAAGAACTATATACGGTTGGCAAGGACAATGCAGTTCAATATTCAGAATCAGATGTGAAAGCAGCTGCAAGAGTGTTAACTGGATGGCGCATCAATGCAAACTTCAATAGTTATTTTGATGCTACAAGACATGACACAGGTAGTAAACAATTTTCGAGCTACTATAATAATAAAGTCATTACTGGAAAGT
This sequence comes from Chitinophagia bacterium, assembly GCA_009924165.1. Lineage (GTDB taxonomy): Bacteria > Bacteroidota > Bacteroidia > Chitinophagales > Chitinophagaceae > Sediminibacterium. The sequence goes on from RFSD01000084.1 coordinate 3,776, forward strand.
CTGGTGCTGCAGGAGCTGGCGAAACAGACGAATTAATTGACATGCTGTTTGCTAAGGAGGATACGGCGAAATATATATGCAGAAGAATTTACAGATGGTTTGTCTTTTACTATATCGACGAAACTGTTGAAAAAAATATTATTACCCCACTCGCTACAATTTTTAAAAATAATAATTTTGAAATTAAGCCTGTGTTAGCTGCTCTTTTAAATAGTGCTCATTTTTATGACCCTTTGTATATTGGATGTCAAATAAAAAGTCCAATAGATCATGTCATTGGTACTTTGCGTAAAACCAATGTAGTTTTTCCAAATGCAACTACAGATTATGCAGACGCTTACTCACATTTTAATAATATGGTAGCTCAGGTAACTAGCTTTGGACAGAATCCTGCTGATCCTCCTAATGTGGCTGGATGGCCTGCTTATTATCAGTCGCCTGAATATGGTGAATTATGGATCAATGCCGACACACTACCAAAGCGAAATAAATTTACTGACCTGATGATTGAGACGGGCTATACCAGAAATGGAAGAAAGGTGTTCATTGATTTAATCCCTTTTGCAAAAGCTGTTTCAAGTAATCCCTCCAATCCTAATCAATTGATTCAAGATTTATTTGATCTTTTAATTTCAACTGAAATTGATCAAAGCATCAAAGACAATTTAAAAAAACAAATTTTATTAAGTGGGCAAACATCAGATTATTATTGGACAGATGCATGGAATATTTATCAGTCTAATCAAAACACAATCAATTATAATTTGGTGAATAATCGATTGAAGGCGCTTGTAAAATATATTATGAACCTGCCAGACTATCAATTAAGTTAAATGAAAAGAAGCACTTTTTTACGCAATAGTCTTGCAGTACTGACGCCTACAGTCATTAGCGGTAATCCAATACATGTGCTGAACAACCATAGCATGGTTGAGCCGGAAGTATTAGCCAATGTCAATAATGATAGGGTACTAGTGATCATTCAATTGAATGGGGGAAATGATGGATTGAACACGGTACTACCTATCGATCAATACGGACAATACTATAATGCAAGAACCAATATTGCTATACCAGAAAAAAAGATACTAGGGTTAAATGGATTTGATGCAACAGGATTACATCCATCCATGACGGCCATGCAAAAATTATTCAACGACGGTCAACTAGATATTGTGCAAGCAGTTGGTTATCCTCAACCAAATTTTTCTCATTTTAGAGCAACTGATATTTGGATGAGTGGTTCGGATAGTAACCAATATATTAATACAGGTTGGATTGGGCGTTTTTTAGATAATAATTATCCAGGCTTTCCTGAAAATTATCCAAATGAAGTAGATACAGATCCCCTGGCTATTCAAATTGGTTCAATTACATCACTCACTTGCCAAGGACCAATTGTAAACATGGGTATGAGTATTTCTGATCCAAGTGCATTTTATAATTTATTTGATGCAACTGAACAAGCAGTCCCAAATACCAATGCAGGTTATGAATTAAGCTTCATCCGGAGAATTTCAAAGCAAACTAATAAATATGCTACCCGTATCAAAGCTGCATCTGATGCTGTGAAGCAACAAGTCACTTATCCAAACACAAGTCTTGCCAATCAATTAAAAATTGTTTCAAGATTGATTAAAGGAGGATTGAAAACAAAAATTTATTTAGTGAACTACGGTGGATTTGATACCCACGCAGGTCAAGCTGTTGCTACAGATACCTCTACTGGTTCACATGCGAATTTATTAGGCGCTGTCTCTGAAGCAATTGGCGCTTTTCAGAATGATATCAAAAATCAAGAAATAGAAGATAGGGTGATTGGTATGACCTATTCTGAATTCGGAAGAAGGATTAAATCAAATGCAAGTGGTGGTACTGATCATGGCGCTGCTGCACCATTATTTTTATTTGGTAAAAATGTAAGAGGTGGTGTTTTTGGTGATAATCCAACCATACCAACAAATGTAACCGTAGGTGATAATGTGCCTTATCAATATGATTTTAGAACCATTTATAATTCCATCTTAAAATACTGGTTCTGTGTTAAAGAAGCAGACAATCAAGAAATCATGCTCAAGCAATTTCCTACTTTAAATTTAATCAACGCAAGTGCTTGTGCAGTAGAAATGAAGAATCCTGTTTTTGAAAAAAATCCAATGATTGTAGCTTATCCAAATCCATTTGCGCAACAATCCAGAATAGAATTTAAAACTGAAGGTGGACATACTTTAGTACAAGTGCTTGATGCGTCTGGCACGGTCATCAAGTTATTAGTAGATGCCACATATAGTTATGCGGGCATGAATAGTGTCACATTACTTGGTAGTGATTTAAAACCAGGTGTCTATTATATTAGAATTCAAAATGGGATACATCAATATGTAAAAACCATTGTTAAAATGTAATGTCAAAGTGTAGTTTAAACTTTTTGACATCATTTTGGTCTAACTTGAACACGCATGACAGACCAAGCACTCATAACACAATTTCAAAAAGGCGACTCAAAAGAGGGTGCATTTACTCAATTGCTAAAAAGACACCAAGAGAACGTATTTTTTCAAATTAAGAAAATGGTGCTCGAGCATGCAGATGCAGACGATATTGCACAAGCGGTTTGGATCAAAGTATGGAATAAACTGGATGGGTTTAAACAGGAGAGTGCTTTTAGCACTTGGCTTTTTAGGGTAGCTTATAACGAAACCCTCAACTTTATAGCCCAGAAAAAACGTTTTACAGCGCAGCATACTCTATGCGCCTTAGATCCAAATCTAGAACAGCCTTCTAATCAGGATGCACCAAGAGCCACTGCTATCCAGATTAAATTAGAGCGTGCCATCGCAGAATTGCCTGAAAAACAACGTTTTGTGTTTATGCTGAGGTATTACGAGGATTTAGACTACGAAAAAATCGCCTCTATTACAGGCACCACGGTAGGGGGAGCTAAGGCTAATTACCACCAAGCAGTCAAAAAACTGACCACATTAATACAGGAACATTAAACTTTTATCTATAAAATGCATCTAAATACCAATATGGAAAACGAATCAATTTCAAAGGGACTAGAAGAAGCCTTAAAAAGCTTTGATAATAAAACCAAGCAGGTTCCTACTGGGTATTTTGATCAATTTGAATTGGATTTAATGCAAAAAATTAAAGCACAAAAGCAAAGACCAAAAAGGGCACCTATTGTGGCGCTTTTTTTAGCACAAAAACAATACCTAGTTGCTGCAAGTTTAATGTTTGCAATTGCAACAGGATATTTATTATTCAATCATGGAGAAAAAGATAATAGTGCTTTAGCCAAAGTAGAAATGATTGAAATTGAAAATTTACCCGATGAATTGATCGAAGCTTATGTCATTAATAATGAGTTTGCAGCAGAAATTGAATGGAAT
>RFSD01000085.1 GCA_009924165.1 Chitinophagia bacterium
CACCGTATTAATACGGTGTTTTTTATTTTACAATCTAACTATTAAAACTTGGCAGGTACGCCGGGCTTTGGAATACTATTTTTTATAAACACCCTCAAGTGGTCGTTGCTTGTTGATAAGTCTTCCTTTCTCAAGTACATCATATGTCCACTTCGGTAGCCTTCCCAGAACATTCTGTCCTGAATTTTTCCTGCTGGATCCATCTGCCACATATTGTACTTCGCATTAAAATAATCACAAGCACCATCATAATAACCTGATTGTACTAATAAATTTAAATACGGATTTTCCATCATCGCCATGCGCAAATCGTCTCCTGTATTGTTATTGCTGTTATCCCATGGCTGCACTGGACCAAAAATATAATAATTCAAATCGGTCTTATAACCTAGCTCATCCCTTAAATACATATTGATTGCTGGTGTGAAGGAATGCTCCCATGATAACAACTCAGCGTTGTAATCTGGTTTTTGTCCTGCATTCTTTTTATCCATACCAATGTATCTTGAATCCAGTCTTCCAACTGTTTTACCTTGATCACGCAATAACTCTTTCCAGAAATAATCAAAAGGTACTTCCATATTTTGTTCTGCCACTACGGTTTCATTTAAGCCAATATAGCCAGCAATTTTTTTCACCATCGCTTTGCGCTTATCAGCTGGCAATGCGCCACCTTGTGCTAATGCAGGCATCAATTCATTGATTGCAAATGCTTCTACCTCTGGTAAATATTTTTCTAATTCCTTAGACTGAAATGCTGGCGCTAATTTTTTGTGATGCCATGCAGTGGCTGCCATATAAGGAATACGCAATGCTGCACTTGATACTGCATCACGCTTTAATCCAAGATCGGTTGGTGAAACCAAAATCACACCATTTAAAAACATCCAGTGTCTGTTTTGTAGTTCCAATGACAATCCTGAAACGCGATTGGTACCATAACTTTCTCCAATTAAAAATTTAGGAGAAGCCCATCTTTTTTGCCTTCCAACAAATGTGTTGATCCAGTCTGCTAAATATTTAATATCTGCAGTGACACCAAAAAACTTTGAACCTGGTGTTGCCTTATCTAAAATTCTTGAAAAGCCTGTGTTCACAGGGTCAACGTATACGATGTCCGCGACATCTAATAATGACTGCGGATTGTCCTCAAATCCATATGGCTGAATTGGGTAACCTTCATCGTCTATTTTTAATTTTTTTGGTCCTGTATATCCCAAGTGCATCCAAACACTTGCAGTACCTGGTCCACCATTGAATGAAATGACCAATGGTCTTGTTTCTTTATTGCTTACATCGGTGCGCTCATAGTACACATAAAATAAGCCTGCGATGGCCTTTCCTTCCTCGTCCCATACTGGTTGTGTACTTGCTGTTACTTTATAAGGTACTCTTTGTCCCTTAATTGTCACTTCTCCTGTTTTTTCGGATTTTTGATCTAAGTTAAGGGCTCTATTAAAAGCAGCTGTTTTAGTTGCTTCTTCTGTTGGTTTTTGCGCAATAGCAAATACAGATATTGCGAGTAACAAATAAGTAAAAAGTTGTTTTTGCATAATTGATGATTAAATAAATAGTAGATCTGGGTGTTCAATTTTGTCCTTTAAATATACAACCAATTTAGGCTTTCTATTTCTTCTTTATTATGATTTATTTAGATGGTATTTGCTTAATTTAGTCCCATGTCTGAACAACACAAAAAAGTCATCATTTTGACGGCGCCATCGGGTGCTGGAAAAACATCTATCACTAAATTTTTATTGGCGAATTATCCTCAGCTGGCATTTTCAGTTTCCGCCACTACAAGGGCGCCAAGAGGAGCCGAGCAGGATGGCGTTGACTATCATTTTATTAGCCCAACAGATTTTGAATCTCATATTCGCCAAAATGATTTTTTAGAATATGAAATGGTTTATGAAGGCTTGTATTATGGTACTTTAAAATCTGAATTAGACCGCATTTGGGCGGAGGGTAAAATGCCTGTATTGGATATTGATGTAAAGGGCGCTATTGCCATCCAAAAACAATTAGGAGATCAAGCTTTCTCTATTTTTATTTTACCGCCATCGATCGAAGTGCTGAAAGAGCGACTTGCAAAAAGAAATACAGAGTCTGCAGAAAAAATGCAAATGCGTTTAGATAAAGCTGCTTTTGAAATTAGTTTTAGTGATCAATTCAACGCAGTAGTAAAAAACGAAGTATTGGATACCGCATGTGAGGAAACTGCTGCGCTCATACAAGGGTTTATTTCAAAATAATTTTATTCATCAATTCATAAAATACAAATAAAATGACTGACAAAACACTTACAGGCAAAACAGTTTTCATTACTGGTGGGAGCAGGGGGATTGGTAAAGCCATTGCACTTAAATTAGCTGCAGCTGGCGCCAATATTGTGATTGCGGCAAAGTCGGTAGAGGAAGATCCGCGTTTAGGTGGGACCATATACTCCGCTGCTGCAGAAGTAGAAGCATTGGGTGTAAGTGCTTTAGCGGTGCAGGTAGACATCAGAGATGAAGCACAGATTGCAAATGCAATACAACAAACTGTAGATAAATTTGGAGGCATTGATATTGTAATCAACAACGCTTCTGCAATTCAATTAACAGACACCGAACATACCCCAAGTAAAAGATTTGACTTGATGCAAAGCATCAATGTGCGTGGTACTTTTTTAGTGGTTCAACATGCTTTACCTTATTTGAGAAAATCAACTCATGCACATATTTTAACTTTATCGCCTCCTATTAATTTAGCACCAAAATGGTTAGGTCCGCATGTAGCTTATACCATTACTAAATATAATATGAGTATGATGACACTTGGATGGGCAGAAGAATTTAAAGAAGATAAAATTTCTGTGAACGCTTTATGGCCTCGCACGACTATTGATACTGCTGCTGTCAGAAATTTATTAGGCGGCGAAGCACTTGCAAACATGAGTCGTACGCCGGCCATCCTTGCAGATGCTGCTTATGCTATTGTTTCTAAAAACCCATTGGTTAATACTGGTCAAACATTTATTGACGAGGGTGTTTTAGCGGCAGAGGGTATCACAGACTTATCACATTATTCAGTAGTACCTGGAGGACATTTATATACCGACTTATTTTTATAATGCTTTTAAAAACGACAAGATGAAAAAATTTTTCCTTGGAGCAATGCTATTTTTATCCTTTGGTACTTGGGCCCAAAAGAAAACGAAAGTAGATCCTGCCACAGCTCAAATCAATGCCAACAAAGAAACTGCAATCAATGCATTGAATAATGCGTACGATGCAGATAAAAAAACGGCTTTGCAGATTTGGGATTTTGCAGAAGTGGGTTACAAAGAAGTAAAAAGTGCGGCATTGCATATTCAACATTTAAGAGATGCTGGCTTTGATGTTGAAACAGGCGTAGCGGGCATCCCAACTGCATTTGTAGCGACCTATGGCACTGGTAGTCCTGTCATTGGTATTTTAGCAGAGTATGATGCCTTACCCGGTATCAATCAATCTGCGTCTGCAGAAAGAGACCCGATTGTTGGAAAAAATGCTGGTCATGCTTGTGGTCACCATTTATTTGGCACTGCAAGTGTATCTGCTGGTATTGCTATTAAAGAATTAATTGCTGCTGGTAAATTAAAAGGCACGATTAAAGTTTATGGAACACCTGCAGAAGAAGGTGGAAGTGGTAAAGTATTTTTAGTGCGCGAAGGCTTATTCAATAATTTAGATGCGGTGATTCACTGGCATCCAGATGATGTGAATGCAATCACTACTACAAGTGCTTTAGCGAATAAATCGGCTAAATTTAAATTTTATGGAATTTCGGCACATGCTGCAGCCGCACCAGATCAAGGTAGATCTGCATTAGATGCAGTAGAAGCAATGGACAATATGGTGAATATGATGCGTGAACATATTCCTCAGGAAACAAGAATACATTATGTGATCACCAATGGTGGTAAAGCGCCAAATGTTATTCCTGATTTTGCAGAAGTATATTATTATGTGCGTCATCCAAAAAGAAAAGAAGTAGTGGAAATTTTTGACAGAGTAGTAAAAGCTGCAGAAGGTGCGGCTTTAGGAACAGGCACGACGATGAAATATGATATTATTGGTGGTACACACGACTTGTTAATTAATAAAACACTTGCAGAAACTATGCAAGCTAACTTAGATAAAGTTGGTGGCGTAAATTATACAGAAGCAGAAATTGCTTTTGCTAAAAAATTACAACCAACAATGGTGGCGCCCGTAGATATCGCAACTGCTGCTACAATAAAACCATTAACTTATATCAACGAAGGCAATAGTGGCTCTACAGATGTGGGTGATGTGAGTTATGCAAAACCAACAGTGGGATTGCGCGCAGCGACATGGGTTCCAGGTACTGCAGCACATAGCTGGCAAGCAGTTGCTTCTGGTGGTACTGAAATAGGAACAAAGGGTATGTTGGTGGCTAGTAAAACAATGGCATTGACTGCGATTGATTTAATGAGCAATCCTGATTTGATTAAAAAAGCAACAGAAGAATTTAATAAATCAATTGGTGATTATAAATACAAAGCACTATTAGGAGATATTAAACCGGCTTTGAATTATAGAGATTAGATTTAGTAAAAGAAGTGTGATAAAAAATTTACGCTTCTTTTACTTTAACCTCTAATGAAAAATTAAGGACGTTAAAAAGGCCACTCGATTGAGTGGCCTTTTTTATTTCTATAAGCTCTTATTCAAAGGACTCTGGGCGCATCTGCGGGAAGAACAATACATCTTGAATAGATGGTTGATTCAACATCATCATACATAAACGATCTATACCAATACCAATACCCGATGTAGGTGGCATGCCGTATTCCAATGCTCTTAAAAAGTCATGGTCAATAAACATCGCTTCGTCGTCACCTCTTTCCATTAATGCCAATTGGTCTTCGAAGCGCTTGCGTTGCTCGATTGGATCATTTAACTCGGTATATGCATTTGCTAACTCTTTTCCATTCACCATCAATTCAAAACGCTCAACCAATCCTTCTTTTGATCTATGCTTCTTTGTCAATGGACTCATCTCTACCGGATAGTCAATAATAAAAGTTGGTTGGATATAAGTATGCTCGCTTGTGGCACCAAATAATTCATCTATCAATTTACCCTTACCAATTGTTGGTGGGACATCTATTTTTAATTGCTTACATACATCTCTTAATCCAGCTTCATCCATCCCGCTAATATCTATACCCGTATTTTCTTTGATCGCATCCAAGATACTAATACGCTTAAACGGTGCTTTAAAGTTGATCGTCTTGTCACCCACTTGCAATGTTGTCTTTCCGTGTAATGTCAAAGCTATTTTTTCAAACAACTGCTCTGTAATTTCCATCATCCATATATAATCTTTGTATGCTGTATACCATTCCAATACCGTAAACTCGGGGTTATGCGTGCGATCCATCCCTTCGTTGCGGAAATTTCTACTAAACTCATACACCCAATCAAACCCGCCTACAATCAGACGCTTTAAATACAATTCATTTGCAATACGTAAATAAAATGGTACATCCAATGCATTGTGATGCGTCACAAATGGCCTAGCAGCTGCACCACCAGGAATAGATTGTAATACAGGTGTGTCTACTTCCAATGCGCCGCGCTCGTTTAAAAACTGGCGGATGGTATTCATTAATATAGTACGCTTTGTAAACGTCTCTTTCACTTCGGGATTGATCACTAAATCGGCATAGCGTTGACGGTACCTGAATTCCGGATCGGTTACAGCATCAAATACTTGTCCTGATTCGTCTCTCTTTACTACAGGTAATGGCTTTAATGATTTTGCCAATAAGGTTAAGGTAGATGCATGCAATGAAGTCTCTCCGGTTTTTGTGGTAAACACATAACCTGTTGCACCAATGATATCGCCTAAGTCCAATCCATTTTTAGTAATGACATCCCAATAGGTTTTATCTTCATCTGGACAGATCTCGTCTCTCTTAATATATAATTGAAAAATACCTTGATCGTCTTGAATCTTTACAAATAATACTTTCCCCTTATCGTTCACGCTCATGATACGTCCTGCAACACATACTGCAGCAAATTGCTCCTTAGTCTCTTCTGTAAAATGTGCCTTGATATCCTGAGATAAATGCGTTACTGGGTACAATGGGGCTGGATAAGCATCAATCCCTGCGGCTTCTAAAGCTTGTAGCTTTTCTCTTCTAATAATTTCCTGCTCTGATAAATGACTCATTATAATCGATTAATATTTTATTGGATTACTGCAAAAGTAAAACTTAGCAGTCAATTAGCGAAAGAAGCCTTCCTGAACTTCAGCAGCAGTTAAAGATAAACAATCGCCGGGTTGCATTTGATGTACCGAATACTTGCCCAATTTTGCCCTAATTAAACGCAATACTGGAAAACCAACCTGTGCAAACATTTTACGCACCTGGCGATTTTTACCTTCCGTGATTTGTATCGATACCCAGCTTGTTGGGATGCTTTTTCTAAAACGGATAGGAGGATTGCGCTCTGGCACTTCTAAAGTATCTGGTAATATTTCCAATTGCGCGGGTCTAGTTTTGTAGATTTTTCCATCCACATTAATAGAGACGCCTTTACTTAATTGTACAATGGCTGCTTCGGTGATAGCGCCGTCTACTTGAACCCAGTAAGTACGCTGATGTGCAAATACAGGATTTAAAAACTGCTGATTGATAGTTTTATCATTCGTGATCAATAATAATCCTTCACTATCATAGTCTAATCTACCAACTGGATACACATCATTTGGCACATGTAAGATGTCTTTTAAACACAATTTACCTTCTATAGAAGTGAATTGCGATAGCACTTGAAATGGTTTGTAGATTAAAAAATAGTCCATGAATTTGCACTTGTTTGAGCGGCTAAAAAAACAAAGTCCCACTGATGTGGGACCTCGTATATAGATGGGTTAGTAAGTACGGGAATTGAATTCCCTTCACAATATTAATTATACTTTATTCTAATTACAAAAAAATTGTAAACAAATTTTTTGGGTTTATCCACAAATGGACTTTTCTTGACATCATTTTTAAACGATAAAAATATATAAAATGAACAATTTATATCATTTAACAAGTGAAGACTTTTTCTTAGACCAATCAAATGATGGAAAAAGAGTT
>RFSD01000086.1 GCA_009924165.1 Chitinophagia bacterium
CCTCTTTTCACAGTTTGTTCAAAAGCATCATACGCGTCGTTCACTGTCAATGCAATCGCTTTTACACCATCTCCATGTTGATGCACATGCTCTGCAATGATGGAAGTGGGATGTAATGGCGTTGTTAAAATAAGTCTCACTTTATCCTGCATTAATACATAAGAAACTTTTTCCTTGTCTCCTGTCTCTGGTCCGCTGTATGCAAAATCTTGGTATCCAAATGCTGTTTTATAATAATGTGCTGCCTGCTTAGCATTACCCACATAGAACTCTACATAATCTGTGCCAAGTAAGGGTAAAAAATCTTGATCATTCGAATTGCTTTCCATCTTTATTATTTAGTTTTTATTTTTTTATATTTTACTCAATATTATGTTGCCAGCTCTTATGATAATTTTCGTCTTCAATTAACAATGCCTCTTCTGTAATCATAAGTGGTCTAAATGGATCTATCATCACTGCCAACTCATCTGTTTTTTCTTTACCAATGGATTTTTCTACGCTTCCTGGATGTGGACCATGTGGTATACCGCCTGGATGCAATGTTATCTGACCTTGCACCACGGACTTTCTACTCATAAAATCTCCATCTACATAATACAACACTTCATCACTGTCTACATTGCTGTGATTATATGGTGCTGGTATAGCTTGTGGATGATAATCATATTTACGAGGCACAAAGGAACAGATCACAAAATTTTTCGCTTCAAAAGTTTGATGCACTGGTGGTGGCTGATGTACCCTACCAGTAATAGGTTCAAAATCATGAATAGAAAATGCCCATGGATAATGATAGCCATCCCATCCAATAAAATCGAAAGGATGCGTGCCGTAAGTATACGGATAAATTAATCCTTGTTTTTTAATCAATACTTTAAAATCACCTTCTTGGTCAAAAGTTTCTAAATCACTTGGTCTTCTAATATCTCTTTCACAGTAAGGCGCATGCTCCATCAACTGCCCAAACTGATTTTGATACCTCTTTGGAAAACGAATAGGGCTATAGCTTTCAGTAATAAATAATCTATTGTTTTCGTCATCAAATTTAATTTGATAAATAGTACCTCTTGGCACGACCAAGTAATCTCCGTAAGAAAATTTAAGTTTACCAAATCCTGTTTGCAATGTGCCCGATCCTTTATGAATAAAAATAACTTCGTCTGCTTGACTATTTTTATAAAAATAATCTGTCATAGAATGTCTTGGCGCTGCTAAAGAAATTTGTAAATCAGCATTCACTAAAACTGGTTTTCTACTTTTTAAATAATCATCTTCTGGCTTAATATTAAACCCTAATAAACTTGTATGACGCAAATGTTTTTCTCTTGCAATTTTTGGCTCTACCGAATAAGGTTCACCTAATGCTTTTACAAAAGTGGGCGGATGCGTATGATACACTAAAGAATACATACCAGAGAAACCTTCTGTTGATACAAGTTCTTCTGCATATAAATTTCCATTGGGTTGTCGGAATGCGGTATGTCTTTTGTGAGGAATCTCTCCTAAACTGTGGTATATTGGCATAATTTAGATTTTGAAGGAATACAATACTAACAATTATTAGCAAATTATAAAATATTTATTTTTAACTTTGTTGAGCTTAGATGAAGCAGGCAATCAGAGTCAATTTTTTTGCACAAATTACATTATAAACATTTGATAATCAATGAAATTAGTTAGTTATTTAAAAGAAGGCGAAATCCAACTAGGTGCGATAGTAAATGAGGCGCTCTACAGCCTCCATTCTGTGAATGAAAACTTGCCAAACAACATCATTGATTTTTTTAAATCAAGCAATGATGTAATACAACAAACAGAAAAGCAACTTTCAAAAATTGCAGACAATAGTTTGAGTGTGGCGCCTGTGAAAGACTTCACTTTATTAGCACCGGTGCCTCGTCCAACTTCATGCAGAGATGGATATGCATTTCGTCAGCACGTGGAGTCAGCAAGAAGAAACAGAGGTGTAGAAATGATTAAAGAATTTGATCAGTATCCTATATTTTATTTTACCAACCACAATGCAGTGCAAGGTCCAGGTGATATCTATTGTATGCCAGATCATTTTCAACAACTTGACTTTGAATTAGAAGTGGCGATTGTGATTGGGAAAGAAGGTAGAAACATCAAAGCAAAAGATGCAGATGCGTATATCGCTGGCTTTACAATTATGAATGACCTGAGTGCAAGAAAATTACAAATGGAAGAAATGCTTTTAAACCTAGGGCCAGCAAAAGGAAAAGATTTCTCTACGGTGATTGGCCCTTGGTTAGTAACACCCGATGAATTAAGTCCTTTCTTAGTGCCTGCAAAACAAGGGCATGTAGGTAACAATTATAATTTATCTATGAAGTGTTGGGTAAATGATCAATTAGTTTCACAAGGGAATGTAAAAGATATGGACTGGACATTTGCAGAAATCATTGAAAGATGTTCTTACGGCGTAACCGTTTATCCTGGTGATGTGATTGGATCTGGCACCGTTGGTACTGGATGTTTCTTAGAATTAAATGGAACAGGTAAATTACATGATCCTAACTATCAACCACAATGGTTGCAAGCAAATGATACAGTTAAAATGACCATCGATGGTTTGGGTACTTTAGTCAATACCATCAAAGCCGAGGCAACAGATTGGTCTATCTTAGCGCTAAAAAAATAATTGAATAAAATATTTTCATGTTAACACTAGACACAGCTCAACTTAGCACACAAGAAATACAACAGTATTTACAATATGCGATTGCGCCTAGGCCTATCTGCTTTGCATCCACTATCGACTTAGAGGGGAATGTGAACTTAAGTCCTTTTAGTTTTTTCAATTTGTTTAGCATGAACCCGCCAATTTGTATTTTCTCTCCATCCCGAAGAGTAAGAGATAATACCACTAAGCATACACTTGAGAATATCAAAGAAGTACCTGAATGTGTGATCAATATTGTGAACTACAATATGGTGCAACAAGTGTCTTTGTCTAGTTGTGATTACCCAAAAGGGACCAATGAATTTACAAAAGCTGGATTTACTGAATTGGCTTCAGAATTGGTAAGACCACCAAGGGTTGCCGAATCGCCGATACAGCTTGAATGTATTGTACAAGAAGTGATTGCATTGGGCGCGCAAGCAGGTGCTGGTAATTTAGTACTTGCAGAAATTAAAAAAATCCATTTACACGAATCGATTCTTGATGCAAGCAATCATATTGATCAAGCTAAATTAGATTTAGTAGCGCGTCTTGGTGGAGACTGGTATGCAAGAATTACAGAAGCTAATTTATTTAAAGTAGAAAAGCCAAATACTAAATTAGGAATTGGCTTTGATCAACTACCTAATGCAATAAAAGAAAGTAGTTTATTCACTGCGAACGAAAAAGCACAATTAGCCAATACAAATATTACGCCTTCATTAAATACCGCTAAGGATTTAAAATTATCTTCTCAAAAAATACAAGAAATCAAAGCAGCGTTATCTAATAACGAAACCGAATTGGCTTGGGCAATTATTCAAACTTTAGTTTAGCATCAATAATCTTTAAGCCATCCCTGATTAATTTTGAATAAGCAGGATAAGTAACAGACTGTGCATTTAAATAAGTCCTTAATTCGTTGGCCAATGCTTGTTCTGATGGCATGGTGTCTGCTAATTCTAATAATTCCATCGCACCAAGCCAATCTGTTTCAAATTCATTTTGAATAGCTTGCCAAATTTGATTTAAACTATCATCCGACTTGCCTTGCTCCCTGTAGGTTCTTATTTGTTTAAACAAAGATTGATATTGCAAGTCCTTCGCTGTATAGCTTGGTTGATGAGTGGGTTGTTCAGAAACATACAATTGATCTTCTAATGTATTTTTATCTGCACTGCCATTGAATACCGAAACAATGGCATCTCCAATGGCCATATCAAACATACCCCATGCTGGCTCAAAAAATACTTGTCCTTCTTTGTCTGTCACTTTACAATCTGCGAAACTTAATAATACCAGCTTTTCTTCCATATAAGTCTGACTGACTAATTTGCCTTCCACCATAATGCCATTTTCGAAATTCAAAGCAACCACTTTATCTATTATAATTCCAGCCAACAAAAGATCTGCTGCAGTATAGTCCTCTAATGATTTAGTAACGTCCTTTAGTTTCCCAACAGGAGATCCAAATCCATGTGCATGGTAGTGCACATCATGTCCTTGTATAAGTTGGTCTTTAAAAGCCAATGAGGTTGGACCCATTGTGTTGATATATTTAATTGCATGATGAACATCTGTAGCTACTTTGCTAAACACGCCAGAAACTTGTAATCCCGAACTAAATACTGCTGTACAAATATTTTTACATTCTATAGCTTTTAAGACACTTTCTAGTCCACCAACCCTATATGCCATTGTAGACTCAAATTGTTTTAGTACATCAATTAAGTTTTGAAAAGTAGGTGTTACAAAAAGTTGTGGTTGTTCTTTTGTAATATCATACCCATAACTTAATGCATCAATGGTGTATTCGATTTTTTTAACTTTAGGATCCATACATGAAGCACTTTCACCAATCGAGGAAAGTAAGCCTGCACCATAAATTTTTGGCTGGTCAAGAGATCCAATTAAACCATATTCAACTGTCCACCACTGAAGTCTGCTTAACAATGCCATCTCTGAAGGTGTACCTAAATTTTGTTGGTTGTATAAAACCAAAGCTTCTGCCTCATCTAACTCCTTTTGGTCTACATTCGGCATCTCCTTTAAAATAGAAAGTGCTCTGATAGATTCATATAAAGCATAATCCTTAGAAGAGAATAATGCCTTGGTGCCAATGCTCCCTAAATAACTTAAATATTGATTGTATTTGGTATCACTAATGATTGGTGCATGTCCTGCAGATTCATGAATGATATCTGGAGCCGATGTGTATTCAATATGTTCTAGTTGTCTAATATCAGCAGCAATCACTAAAACCCTGTATGCTTGGAATTCCATGAATGCAGCAGGTGGAATAAATCCATCTACTGTCACTGCACCCCATCCTATCACAGTTAGTGCATCATTAATTTCTTGTAGACTTGGAATTTTCTCGATTGTTAATCCCGCTTTTTTTAGTCCAGGTATATATGGATAGTAAGCCACATTTTTTAAATAGCTATAATTCTGACGCATTACATAACGCCATACTGCATGATCTACTGGTGTATATTTTTCGTACACCTGTGGAACAATATACTTTCTAAGATGCAAAGGTAAATTTGCTACTTGCTCATTTTGATAATCAAAAAATGTATTCATATAAATAGCTAGGAATTAAGATGTGCTAATAATGTTGAAACCATTTCTTTTGGACCAGTATAAAATGGGACCGTTTGGTGAATACTAGTAGGTTGTATATCTAAAATAGCTGTATCATTGGCTGTTGCAAGTCCGCCTGCTTGTTCTGCAATAAATGCTAAGGCATTTGCTTCAAACAATAATCTTAATTTGCCATTTGGATATTGATGGGTTCTTGGATATAAAAAAATTCCACCCTTCAATAAATTACGATGAAAATCGGCGACTAAAGAACCAATATACCTACCTGACATTCTTTTTTCCTTACAAGCGGTGATATATGTAGTCACCCCCTTATCTAATATATCAAAACTAAGTCCCTCGTTCATTGAATAATATGTGCTAGCATTTTTAAACACCAAAGATGGATGCGACAATACATATTCACCTAAAGT
This sequence comes from Chitinophagia bacterium, assembly GCA_009924165.1. Lineage (GTDB taxonomy): Bacteria > Bacteroidota > Bacteroidia > Chitinophagales > Chitinophagaceae > Sediminibacterium. Next base: position 5,707 of record RFSD01000086.1, read on the forward strand.
GGTTTCATAGGTAAACCCATTTACGCCATTTCCAGTTGAGAAAACCAACATAGTAGAAGGTCCATATAAAATATACCCTGCAGCAATTTGTGTTCTTCCTTTTTGTAAAAAATCTGATTCTTGCAAGGGCTGGCTTGCTGGTGTTTGTTTTTTATAAATAGAAAAAATAGTGCCTATTGACACATTCACGTCAATATTACTAGATCCATCTAAAGGATCAATTGTCACAATATATTTTCCATTATTTTCTAAATCAATAAATTGTTCGGTTTCTTCTGACGCTATGCCACAAGCTTCTCCACCTTTTGATAAGGCCCTTGTAAATCTTGTATTGGCCAATAAATCTAATTTCTGTTGATGGTCTCCTCCAGAGTTCATTAAACCCACATTACCCATAATATCAACAAGTCCAGCTTTATTGATTTCTCTATTGACTACTTTAGAAGCTAAAGCTATATCCCTTAATAATTGCGAAAGCTCTCCTGCAGCGTTTGGATATTGACTTTGATTGCTTTTAATAAAACGATCAAGTGTAATGCCTATTGGTAAATCGATTCTTGATTTTTCCATGTAACAGTTGTTAGGTCAATTATTAATCAACTACTATGAATAATCAATTTTTTTGACAGGTTGATTATTGAAATTTCAAAATATTATTGTCAAAAAGTGTTTTGAGTTTATTTGCTTGTTGTACATAAGCGTCTTTATCGGACCATGCATCTATCGGATTTAAAATATTACTTGGTACATTAGTGCAAGATGTAGGAATAGATAAATTAAAATAAGATTCTGTATGAAAAGTAACATCCTGAAATAAGTTTTCATGAATGGCATCAATCATTGCCCTTGTATACTTCAAATCTATTCTTTTTCCAACACCATATCCTCCTCCAATCCATCCTGTATTGATTAACCAAACATTGGTTTGATGTTGCGTAATTTTTTCTGCTAATAGTTTTGCATAAACAGTCGACTTCCATACCATAAAAGCTGCACCAAAACAAGATGAAAACGTTGCTACTGGCTCTGTCACACCCATTTCTGTACCTGCAACTTTTGCTGTATAGCCACTTATAAAATGGTATTGCGCTTGCGCAGCATTTAATTTACTAATTGGAGGTAGTACGCCAAATGCATCGCAGGTTAAAAATATAATATGATTTGGATGACCGCCTACACATGGGATTTTTGCATTTGGTATAAATTCAATTGGGTATGCAGCCCTTGTGTTTTCGGTGATTGACTTATCGTTATAATCTACTTTTTTAGTGGTAGGATCAAAGACTACATTTTCTAAAATAGTCCCTCTTTTGATAGCTTGATAAATTTCTGGTTCTTTCTGTGGATCTAAATTGATTGCTTTTGCATAACATCCACCCTCAATATTTGAAATTCCATTTTCACTCCAAATGTGTTCATCATC
>RFSD01000087.1 GCA_009924165.1 Chitinophagia bacterium
AAAAGTACAGGATGGTTGTGATTATAGTTGCACTTTTTGTACCATTCCCATGGCAAGAGGAAAAAGCAGAAGCGATAGTGTTCAAAATGTGGTGAAACAAGCCAATGCCCTAGAAAAAAATGGAGTCAAAGAAATTGTACTCACAGGTATCAACTTAGGTGATTTTGGAAAAGGCGCAGCAGGTGGAAGAAAACATCAAGAAAGCTTTTTTGAATTAGTGCAAGCATTGGATAAAGAAACAAAAATTCCACGTTACAGAATCTCCTCCATTGAGCCTAATTTACTTACCAATGAAATCATTGAATGGGTGGCAGCAAGTGATCAATTTATGCCCCATTTTCACATTCCACTGCAAAGTGGATCTAATGAAGTTTTAAAATTAATGCAACGCAGGTATGCAACAGATTTGTATGAAGATAGGATTTCACAAATCAAAAAATTAATGCCACATGCTTGCATAGGTGTGGATGTGATTGTGGGATCCCCAGGTGAAACAGATGCATATTTTAAAGAAACCATGGATTTTTTACACACTCTTGACATTTCTTATTTGCATGTATTCACCTATTCTGAGCGCGCCGCGACCAAAGCCTTAACTATTAAACCAATTGTGCCGATTGCAATTCGCAATGAACGCAATAAAATATTACGCAATCTCTCTTATCAGAAATTGCAATACTTTACAGAAGCCCATAGAGGCGAAAAAAGAAAAGTCTTATTTGAATCTGTCAAGAAAGCAGGAGACGGTGAAATGGAAATCTTAGAGGGCTATTCTGATAATTATATAAGAGTTACTACCCCGTATAGAGCTGAGTGGAGCAATCAAATTGTAGACTGGACCATCTAGTTTAATCAATTAGATTAGGGAGATTTCTTCCAACTTGAATTCAACAATCATCATCATATTGATGCTATCTAGTCTTACATAGACAGATTTTTTATCTGCTTTAACCACTTCTCCTCTTTGCCCCATAAATAAACCATTATTGACTGCCACTTTTGTTTGTGGTTTGATAGTACCCAAGTCCACTACCTGAATATTGTTATATGACAAACCTAAGTACTTTCTGATTAATTCAATTTCATTGTCTCTAATGATGGCTGGCTTTTTTTCAAAATAAAGAAAACGTACCACACCCATTGTAGATAATACATTGTTATATTCTTCCTTGGTTGCTTTTACAAATACATAAGACTTAAATAATGGCTCTTCGATAATTTTTTTTCTATCTGACCATTGACGTTCTTTTTTCTGTGTTGGACACCAACTTTCAATCCCTTTTTGCGCAAAATTTAGGTCTACTTTTTTCTCCCATTTTGGCTTTGTATACACTACATGCCACTTTCTCAACTTTTCCATGTACTCCGTTATTTTTTTACAATCGCTGTTGTTTTTTTATTCAATGCTGCTAAAATTTTACTCGACTCATTCACTTGAAAATCTTTAGCTAAATCTTTAATCCATGCTTGATAACGATCTTGTTTTGATTTATCAGGATTATTGTAAAATTTATTATAGTCTACTTTAACTGGGGCCAATTTCATCGGTGTTTTTAATTTCAAAGCTTGTTCGTTTTGTTTAGAAACTTCTTGAATACGCTTTTTAAAAGCTTGAAACTTATCTAATTTTAAATAGACTGGCATTTCGATCTGGCTAGATACCCATTGTAAATTTTGCTTAAATTTATTTAAGGCAGTATCGTTTTGAATTTGCGCATTTGTTGATTGTATCACTTGAGACAATTGTGCAGTATTAGGCCATACCATATACCTTGCGCGCTCCATCTCATCCCAGCTCAAAGCAGACTCATTGTCTTTTTCTCTGTACTTAAGGTACTCATATTCGTCTGGTAAAATGACATCTGGAACGACCCCCTTCTTTTGTGTAGAGCTCCCAGAAATACGATAGAATTTCTGGAAAGTCAATTTAACTGCACCATATTCAGTTTGAATACCCAATGAATCCAAAGGTTTACCAAAAGCAACATTTCTTTGCACAGTGCCCTTGCCATAGGTAGAACTACTTCCAATTACGATACCTCTTTTGTAATCTTGAATAGCGCCCGCAAAAATTTCACTTGCAGATGCGCTAAACTCATTCGCCATCACCACCAATGGACCATCATATAATATCCCTGGCGTTTCGTCGTACAAGGTTTGTGCTCTTCCTTCTTTATTTCTAATTTGAACAACTGGACCTCTGTCAATAAATAAACCGGCCATTTGAACCACTTCGTATAAAGAACCGCCACCATTGAATCGAACATCAATGATAATCCCTTTCACATTTTCAGCTTTCAATTTTTTAATTTCTGCAGCCACATCCTCAGAACATCTATGTCCATCTTCTCTCTCAAAATCTGCATAAAAATCCGGCAATAAAATATAACCATATTTATCCTCCCCGTTTTGTATCACCACACTTCTTGCATAACCTTCGTCTAACACTATTTTTTCTCTTATCAAACTAACTACTTTAAAAGTACCGTCTGGCTTTCTAAATGTCAATCTTACTTCTGTTCCTAGATTACCACGAATTAATTTTACTGCATCCGTAGTTTCATACCCAGAAACATCCACAGGCTCATCAGCACCTTGTGCAATTTTTACAATTACATCATTCACCACAATTTGTCCTGACTTCCATGCTGGCCCACCTGGTTGGATACTAGCAATTCGGATACCAAAATCATCCTGTGTCAACTGTGCACCAATACCATAAATCACACCACTCATTTGTTCTGTAAATGAACGCTTTTCTACTGGTGCTAAATAATCTGTATGTGGATCCATTAAACCTGTAATAGAATTTAAGAATAGCTCGAATCTTTTTTCTTTGGTAAAGGTTTTTTCAAAAGATTCTAATCTCTTTTTGTAAGACTTTTTAACATAGGCTCTTGCTTCCGCTTCTAAAGTAGAATCATTTTTTATGACGAATTTTTCCTTACCCTTATTTTTTTCTCGCTCATCAATCAAACTTGCATAGCGTTCAATTGTTCTATACTTCAACAACATCTCCCAACGCTTCGCTCTTTCAGCTTCATCTTTAGGATACCCTAATTTATCTGTATTCAATAACACCGAATCATCTTTATTAAAATCAAATGGTATATCCATAATTTGATTGAACAAAGCTTGTGTTTCTTTGATACGAAGCTCATAGATACGACTCACTGCAGGTTGAAATGCAATGGTAGCTCCATGAATTTCATCGTCAATTGTTGTACTATATTTTGACAAACCATCTATATCTGATTGTAGAAAAGTATTTTTTTCTGGATCCAAGGCTTTAAAATAAGCGCTAAAAACTTCTTTTGAAAAAGCATCGTCAATATTCCTTGGGCTATAATGTTCTGATTCCAACAATTGTCCAATGGTTGATAATAATTTTCGCTGTCTTAACTCAGGTGATTCTGGATTTGCAGACTGTATTGTATTGAAGGCAAAGAACAAAGCACCAAATAGGAACACTGTGGCGAAAACTTTCCACTTATTTTGTTTTACGTATGTCATAATGTTATGCATGAAGGATTTCAAAAATAGCGTAAAATGGGAATCTTACGTGTCTAATTCAGTTTTTCTGCTCTTTTTTAGCATTATTTTACAAAAACATGCTCAACTAATTTTATTGATTAGTGAATTAACGTATTTTTGCAGCCCAAATGGAGGGCGTAGCTCAGTAGGTTAGAGCGACAGTTTGTGGCACTGTAGGCCGTGGGTTCGAGACCCATCGTTCTCCCATTAAAAACCTGTCCCAATTTTAGGGATAGGTTTTTTAGTTTAAATGCTGTTTATGATATTTTTTTTGATCCCAATTTTAGTAGGTGCTTTTGGTTGGTGCTTGGTTTGGGCTATATCGATTATGCCTTTCAAGTGGCCCTATTTGGCAGATAAGTGGATTGGGCAAATCGATCTAGCAAAATTGATACCTGAATTGACAAAAAACGACCCTTTTGAAGCAATGAAACCAGTCATCAATGACAAATTGGATGATTTTTTTAGAAATAAATTAAGCGCCAAGCTCCCTATGATCTCCATGTTCATTGGAGATAAGACCATTGAGGAATTAAAGGACGTATTTATGGAAGAATTAGCCCTACTCTTCCCATTGCTCATCAGCGAGTTCAGTACCCATTTAAATAGGAACTTACAACAACAATGGGAGCTAAAATTTAGAAACATCCTACAACATAGGATGATCAAGGCAAGTATGCCCTTTAGATGGGTCGCTTTTGTACTAGGTGCCATTTGGGGTGTTGTAATCGCATTAATTCTTCCTCTTATTTAACCGCTTATACTTTACAGGCACCTTTCTTTAAACATTAGCACGAATTTTGTGTTAAAGCTTAAACAGAAGGCAACACTCATGGTCAAAAGACCACAAATGCAATTATGAAACAACTTATTATACTATTTAGTGCAATTATCATTCAAACGAGCTCTTTTGCTCAAATTCCTACTGGTCGCCCTGCAGCAGCAGGTGGCAGCATGAATATGGGGCATTTTTATGGGAAAGTCGTAGATGCCAATAAAAAAGGGATTGATGGCGCTACCGTTCAATTAAAGGGAAGCAAATTCGATCCTGCAACCAAAAAAGTAAGCGAAGTGACTTTGGCTACTATGATTACTGCTAGCAATGGTGATTTTAGCTTTGATCAATTATCTATCATGGGTAATTTTAAATTAATCATCACTGGTATTGGATTTAAAAAATATGAAAAGCAAATTAGCTTCAATATGAAGCCAGGTGGCAATCCTCAAGACATGATGGCATTGGTAGATAAAGATTTAGGAAATATTAGGTTAGAGGAAGATCCTAATCAATTGCAAAGTGTTACAGTAACCAGTTCTGCTAAGCCGCAATTTGAAATGGGGATTGATAGAAAGATTTTCAATGTAGATAAAAACTTGGCAAGCACTGGCCAAACTGCAGTGGAAGTGATGAAGAACATACCGAACTTAAATGTGGACATTGATGGCAATGTCACTTTAAGAAACGCTACACCTACTTTATTAATTGATAATCGCCCAACCACATTAACGTTGGATCAGATCCCTTCTGATATCATTGACAGAGTTGAAATCATCACCAATCCTTCTGCAAAATATGATGCATCAGGTGGCAATGCTGGTATTTTAAATATTGTTTTAAAGAAAAATAAGAAGAATGGTTATAACGGAGGTTTAAGAGGTGGTGTGGATATGCGTGGTAAAATCAATGCAGGTGGTGACATCAATTTAAGAAGCAATAAAATTAACTTTTCGGCAAGTGCCAATATTAGAAATAATAAATCAATTAGTACGATTGATAATGTAAGAGACATTCTTTTAACTCCTATTCCAACAAGTATAAGTACTTATACAGACAATATTGGTTTAAGCGAATTTGCTTTCTACAGAGCTGGATTTGATTACTTGATTGACAACCGTAACACTTTCTCCATTTTTGGAAATATTGTAAAAGGAGATTTCGGGAACACCTCTACACAAACGATTGACTCTATCTTTAGAGGCGTCAATCAAAATAATAATATAGCATTAGACAATAACTCCATATTTTCATTCTTGAACAAGGGTACACAAGCTAGTTTCAAACACTTGTTTGCAGAAACAGGACATGAATTGAGTGCCGATTTTAATTACAATGAAAGTAATAACGATAATAATTCACTTATTAAATCAAGTATTTTAAATCAAAGAACAATTGGCGCAGGAACAAATAAAAACTATACTTCCAACATTGATTACGAACGCGTTTTTAAAAATAATGTGAAATTTGAGGCTGGGGTAAGAATGAATAACAGAGATGAATACAACGATAGAGATCAGTTTAGAATTATTAATGGAAAAGAAGTACTCATTAATAGTATCAGTAATCAATTAAAGTTTAACGAAAGCGTTTTAGCAGCCTACACCAATTTTGGTGGCAAAAAAGATAAATTAAGTTACCAGTTGGGTTTAAGGATTGAAAATAGAGAATACATTGTGAATGTATTGAATAAGCAAGGACAGGATTCATTAGAATCAATCATCAAATTACCTATTTCATTGTTCCCAAGTGCCTTCATTAGCTATAAATTGAATGACAAAAATGATGTGCAGTTTAATTACTCTAAAAGAATCAATGCACCCAATCCATTCCAATTACAACCTTTTCCAGACTATTCAGACCCATTGAATATTGCAGTTGGTAACCCTAATTTAAAGCCACAATTCACGCATTCATTTGAAATGGCATACAATAATGTCTATAAAAAAGGTTCCAATTTGTTAGCCACTGTTTATTATAAATACAGCACAGATTTAATTACAAATTATATTTATAAAGACATCAATCCAATTACAAATGATAGCGCATTTTATAGTTCATTTATCAATGCGAACACATCTAAAGTATATGGATTGGAATTAAGTAATAAAACAACTGTTACTAAATGGTGGGATGTGAATCTAAGTTTTAACTTATTTAGATCAGAAATTGAAGCATCTATTCCTGGTCAAGATGTGAACAATAATTTAACGAGCTGGTTTAGCAAAATGAATAATAATTTTAAACTTGTAAAAGGTTTATCATTACAATTTAGTGGACAATACCAAGCTAAAACAATCCTGCCTCCAGGTGGAAACTCTGGCGGTGGTGGAGGAAGAGGCGGCGGAGGATTCGGCGGTGGTGGTGGCGGATTTGGTGGACCACAGTCTACAGCGCAAGGATACAATTTGCCTAACTATGAATTTGACTTAGCCATCAGAAAAGATTGGACTTTGAAAGGTGGTAAAACGGCATCATTGACTTTAAGTGCAAGTGACGTCTTTAGAACTAGAGTGATTCAGACTTATTCAGAAAGTTTATACTTTACACAAAATGTAATTAGAACTAGAGACCAGCAATTCTTTAGATTGAACTTTTCTTACCGATTTGGTAAATTTGATGTGAATTTATTAAGAAGAAAAAGTACAAAAATGCAAGAAGGAAGTGGGGGGATGGATCAAATACTACAATAGTAAAAATATTATTTAGAAGTTTTACCTTCTAGCATA
>RFSD01000088.1 GCA_009924165.1 Chitinophagia bacterium
TCTCCCCCAATGGCAGTAGAATAATTGTTGTGGGAGGTGATTTTGCAAATGATAAATTAGCAACTCAAAATATAGTTGGCTTTGATTTATTTCAAGATTCAAAAAATAAAAATCTGTCAGATAAAAAACATAATTGGCAACAAATAACATTATCCAATCCTAATGGTTATAAATCTTCAGTAGAATTCATTGACAACAATCGATTAATTACTTGTGGTACTTCTGGGGTAGATTTATCAAAAGACAAAGGTGTTTCTTGGGAAAAAATGAGCGATGCGCCTTTTCATATTGTCAAAAAACATCCAACAAAATCTGGTGCATATCTAGCAGGTGCTGGTGGAAGGATCAGTTTTGTTGAATTATAATAGACAAGTGATTAGACAGTTTAGACACAATAAAATTTATCAGAAAAAGTAGGAGGGATGTAATTGTAAATTCAAGATTTTTTGTAATTTAGATTAGGATGAATAAGTATCAAGCAATCATATCATTTGACATGGACGAGGAGTTTATGACTTTGGTCCCTCCGCATAGAACTTATATCAATTATCTATTAAATAAAGGAGTCATTGAAACATACACAGTTAGTATGGAGACTCAGCAATCCTGGATTGTGGTGAATGCTAATACTAAGAAAGATGTAGAGGAAGTTTTAAAAGCTTCCCCCTTAAATAAATACTGGAGTATGGAAATTGTGGAACTTTTTGTATTCGATAGCCAGTCCAATAGGCTTCCAGCAGTTCAATTAAATTAATTAACCTTTTTTTTGGGAATTTGAAATTCCCCCCTTATTTTTGCACCCCTTAGGGAGCATAGCTCAGTTGGTTTAGAGCATCTCGTTTACACCGAGAGGGTCCGCGGTTCGAGCCCGTGTGCTCCCACAAAGAATCCTCAACATATCCACTAGATAGTTGAGGATTTTTGCTTTAAGGCCTTTAGTAATTTTAAAATATTTTTATACTATGCAAGTATTCACCACCCGAAATAAAATTATTATTACTTGTAATAAATGGTTAGCACCTGCTTTAAGATCAGAAGTGATTGGTTTGGGTTTTGATGTGGACAGGGTTTTTCAAACTGGTGTTGAATTAACAGGTACGGTGAACGATTGTATCCGTTTGAATTTAAACCTTCGTTGTGCAAGTCAGGTGATGTATTCTCTAAAGACATTCATTTGTAATAATCCAGATGAATTGCATAAAAACTTAGTGACCATCCCTTGGGAAAAGATGATAAAGCCTGATGGTTATTTTTCTGTGATTAGTAATGTTTTCAATGATACCATTTCTACTAATTTATTTGCGAATCTGAGGGTCAAAGACGCCATTGTAGATAGAATGCGAGAAGTAAGTGGTAAGCGTCCTTCTACAGGTTCAGAACTAGCAGGAGCAGTGGTGTATTTGTTTTGGAAAAATGATGAAGCAGAAATTTTCTTAGATACATCGGGAGATTCTTTAGCGCGTCATGGCTATCGTAAATTACCAGGTAAAGCACCGATGCTAGAAGCATTGGCATCAGCAACAATATTGTCTACCAAGTGGAATAAGTTTAGTGCCTTTGTGAATCCTATGTGTGGTTCTGGAACCTTAGCTATTGAAGCCGCATTGATTGCAACAAAAAGAGCACCTGGTTTATTCAGAAACAATTATGCCTTCATGCATATTATTGGTTATGATAAAAAGATATACGAACAAGAAAGAAAAATCATAGAAGAACAAGTAAGACACTTACCTAATTTAGTCATCATTGCATCTGATATCAGCAGAGACGCCATTAAGGTGGCTAAAATCAATGCATCTGTGGCTGGTGTGGAAGATTTAATTGATTTTCAGGTATGCGATTTTGAAGCGACTAAAATGCCAGAGCCCGAAGAAGGTGCGATAGTAATGATCAATCCTGAATATGGAGACAGACTAGGGGAGGAAGTTGAATTAGAAGCTACCTATGCACGTATGGGTGACTATATGAAAAACAAATGCAAGGGGATGACAGGCTATATTTTTACAGGCAATTTAGAATTGGCTAAAAAAATTCGTTTAAAGCCAAGTCGCAGAATAGAATTCTTCAACGCTACCATTGATTGTAGATTATTGGAATACGAATTATACGCTGGCTCCAAAAGAACGGATAAAGTGAATGAAGCGCCAATTGAAAAGCCTTAATTATTTATACAACAAATAAGGCATAATCTCATTTCTCCATTGTCCTACTTTTACTAGTGTATTTATTTTTTGTAACCATTGTTGCAATGGTAAATCAAATATTGCTTCTGCATTGGGGATGCCTAATAGTAAAGACAAATGATTTTCGCCTGTTGGATTTGCGTTTGTTTTATAAGGCATCCATTTGAATTCATTTGGATGTATATCTTTTACTAATTTTAATAAGATCAATCCATTAATTACTGCTGAATAAAATTTAGGTTCAATAATTTTTATTCTGATGCCTTTTGTTTCGTTTGTATTTCCATCTATTGTAATGGGTAAAGACAAGTTTTCAATTTTAAGATCTTCCTTCATTATATTTTTACCAACTAGCAGCATCGCAGGAATATTCATCCATTCCGCACCAATCCATTCAAAGGAATAGTTTGAACCTCTGCCAACTGAAACATTGGTCGCTTCAAAAAAACAAAGTCCTGGATATAATAAGGTGGCTTCAAAATTTTGTAGCGCTGGTGATGGGTTAACCCATTTCATGATCCAATCATAAAATAAATGTTCGCGCTTCCATCCCTCGCATGCAATAACACTGATATTAGCATTCCAATTTTGGGTGGCATTAAAATAAAGCGCTAATTCTCCCAAGGTGCATTGATGCTTTACAGGAATATTCAATCGACCTATAAAACTTGTTATGTTTTCATCCAACATGGGGCCTTCAATGATTGATTGATTACCACCTAAAGGATTCGGTCTATCTAATATAACCACCATTTTATTCAACTTTGCTGCCGCTTCTATCCAATAAGTCATCGACCATAAATAGGTGTAAAATCTTGTACCAGCATCGGGCACATCAAATAGCATGATGTCTATATCCTTTAAATCATCTGCTGTAGGCATGTACTTATCTCCGTATAAACTTATCACTGATAGCCCTGTAATTTCATCTAATCCATCATGCATCTTTGCGCCATCTTCTCCAATTGTTGTTATGCCATGCTCTGGTGAAAATATTTTGAATAAATTGAATCCAGCATTTTTTAAAGCCAATCTGCTAATAATACCTGTATTGGTTTTTGCAGCATCATTTGTCAAAATAGCAATACGATTCTGTTTCCAATTTGGTTCATTCTTTAAAATTATATCTACTCCAAATTGTAAAGGCATACGCTACATTTTTATTGATTGCTAAATCCTGTATCTACTTTCAATGTTTCCAACACATTAAAAATAATAGGGCAACGATCGTAGTGCATATAGGTTGTAAATAACCTTTTATTAAAATCGGGTACATGAAAAGCAGGGAATTCCTTACAACCAGCAAAGCGATGTGAATACACGCTACAGCTATTGCCGACCAAGAAATGACAGGGGATGGCATTGATCACCATGCTGCCTGACTCACCCTTGTCCAAGTATTTTTGGTCAAATTCGTCCCTTGTTTGTCCTAAATGTGCAGATAAATGATTGGCTTCGTTCTCGTCAATATTGACCATCAGACTTTTACAGCAATTGCCGCAGTCTGTACATTCAATTTTGGGTGAAATGGCTTCTGAGAGTTCAAATACAGCCTTATCTAAGCTTAAACTGTCTAAATTCCTCAAAAAATCCTGGAATTGGAGGTTTTCTGCTTCAAGTTCTATGGCCTTGTTTTTAATAAAATCAAGATCGGTAATAGGATATGTTGCTTTATTTTCGATGGGATAAAGATAATGCTTTAATCCTTTTATCCACATTTGACCAGTTTTGCTCATATTTAGATTGCAAAACTTACTTGGAGTATTAGATTTGCAGCTTGATTAGGGCATTTATTGCTCATAAAGTATTGATAATTATGGCAGAAGTAAAAATTGGTGCAGAATATAACGAAGACTCCATTAGGTCATTGGATTGGAAGGAGCATATTCGTCTGCGTCCAGGTATGTACATTGGAAAGTTGGGTGATGGCACTGCCCCAGATGATGGTATTTATGTATTGATAAAAGAGGTGATTGATAACTGTATCGATGAACATACCATGGGGTATGGTAAACAAGTTGAAATTTCGATTCAAAATAAAACCGTCACCATTCGTGACTTCGGAAGAGGAATTCCTTTAGGTAAGATTGTAGATGTAGTGAGTAAAATCAATACAGGGGCAAAATATGATAGTAAAGCGTTCCAGAAATCTGTTGGATTGAATGGAGTGGGCACTAAAGCAGTGAATGCTTTAAGCGACCACTTTGAAGTAACAGCGTATAGAGAAGGCAAACAAAAATCTGCTAGTTTCAAAAGAGGTCAATTAATTGAAGAAACGAAAGAATCAAAAACGACCGAACCAAATGGCACATTGGTTGTATTTACACCAGATGCAACGATTTTCAAGAACTACCATTTCATATACGAGTATATTGAAAGTCAATTATGGAACTATTGTTATTTAAATGCAGGCTTAACGATTCATTTCAATGATAAAAAATATATCAGTAAAAACGGTTTACTAGATTTATTGGAGCGAAAAACAAACCCGGATGAATTAAGATACCCAATCATACACTTAAAAGGAGAGGATATCGAAATTGCTATTTCTCATAACAATGATTATGGCGAAGATATTTTTTCATTTGTCAATGGTCAGTTCACTACTCAAGGTGGAACACATCAACAAGCTTTTAGAGAAGCTTATGTAAAAGTGATTCGTGATTTTTATAAAAAAGATTATGAAGCTTCCGATGTTAGAACAAGTATTGTCGCTGCAGTTTCTGTAAGAGTTCAAGAGCCAGTTTTTGAGAGTCAAACAAAAACTAAACTAGGATCACAAAATGTGGCTGAAGGTGGTCCTAGTATGAAGAATTTTATCACTGAGTTCCTAGCAAAAGAATTGGATAATTTTTTACATAGGAATCCAAATGTGGCGGATGCTTTAAAGAAAAGAATTGAACAAAATGAACGCGAGCGAAAAGAACTAGCAGGTATCAAGAAACTAGCCAATGAGCGTGCGAAAAAAGCCAATTTACACAATAAGAAATTGAGGGATTGTAGAGTGCACTTAAATGATGAAGTGCCTGCTAAGAATAAAGAAATCTTTATTTCAACTCAGCAAAATAGCACCCTTTTTATTACGGAAGGGGATTCTGCAAGTGGTAGCATTACTAAATCTAGGAATGTGGATACACAAGCAGTATTTAGTTTAAGAGGTAAGCCTTTAAATGCATTTGGCTTAACAAAGAAAGTGGTGTATGAGAATGAAGAGTTTAATTTATTACAGCATGCTTTGAATATTGAAGATGGATTAGATGGACTACGTTACAATAATATAGTCATTGCCACAGATGCCGATGTGGATGGTATGCACATTCGATTATTGATGCTTACTTTCTTTTTACAGTTCTTCCCTGACTTAGTCAAAAGGGGTCATGTATTTGTTTTAGAAACTCCTTTATTCCGTGTTAGAAATAAACAAAAGACCATCTATTGTTATGATGAATCAGAAAAACAAAAAGCGATCGCTGAATTAGGTAATAAACCGGAAATCACTCGATTCAAAGGTTTGGGTGAAATCAGTCCAGAAGAGTTTGGTAAATTCATTAATGCTGACATTAAATTAGCACCAGTTATTTTAGAACAAGGAGATCATATTCAACATTTGTTAGAATATTATATGGGTAAAAATACCCCAGAAAGACAGGAGTTTATTATCAATAATTTAAAAGTTGAATTAGACAAAGCAAATGATACACATAGTATTTAATACCGCAGATATAGCCGCTTTAGAACAGGCTATTGAATTAGATGCATCTTTATCTGGTAAGATCATAGAAATCAAGGACGACTATGCTGTTGGCCCTTTATTAGACATTTATGAAACCGAAGGGTATCAAGCAAGAAGGGATTGGTGGAAAGAGGTATTAACGCATTCTCCTTATGAAGATCAATTAGATATTGTAGATGATCAATTAACGGTACATCAATTAATCAATGCATTGAACCATGATGAAAATGAAATGATTTGGATTTGGATGGGACAAAATGCACACGATGTCTCTGGCTATTATTGGTTAATGAGTCAGTTTAAAGAATACCAAAGCAGAATTCATGTATTGTATTTAAATAATCTGCCTTTCTTAAATGAGAAAGGTCAGTTATTTTATCCAACTCATTTAAGTCAAATTCAGCCCAAAGAGTTTTTAAAAGCTAAAAAATTAGCTAGACCAATTACTTTAAGTGAGTTTGAATTAGATCCAGATGAATGGAAGAAGTTATGTCAAGAAAATGAAGGGGTCAGATTTTTAGAAGGGGGTAAGAAATTGGTTAGTATGCATATTAGTTGTTACGATAAAGAAATTTTATCCTTGCTAACAAAGCATGCTCAAAAATTACCAAGTGCTTTATCCAATATCATGGCTAAGTTAAAAGTGAAACTGGGGGATGCATTTATAGTAGCTCGATTAAAGGCATTGGAAGAAGCTGGTAAAATAGTTTTTGTTGGTGCTTGGACTAAAGGTTGGAAAGATATGGTTGTTCAAATGCCTGGAGGATCTTCAATTGTAAATGAAACAGAAGCTTAAAGAAAATGCCTATACAAGTACTCCCAATTGATGTAAAAGCAGTGGATGAGCGTGGTGCATTGCATTATTTTGCAACAGACAGAACGGGTGAATTTTTATTGGTATATAGAAATGCAGGAACTGTGAGTGGGCAACATTACCATAAAGGGATTTCGGCAGGTAAAAATCCAGAAGACATGCTTTTAATGCAAGGAAAAGCAAATTTGCACTGGAAGAATTTAGAAACAAATGAAGAAAAAACAATTGTAT
>RFSD01000089.1 GCA_009924165.1 Chitinophagia bacterium
ATTTGGATTGTTGATTGCATTAACAAGTATATCAACAAAAGCTACGGCCCAAATGAAGGAAGGAAAAATTAGTTATGAGCGTAAGATTAACATGCATCGTAATCTGCCGGATCCTCAAATGAAGTCCATGGTACCCGAATTCAGAACAGACAAGTTCGAATTGATTTTTAATGAGTCTGTAAGTTTATTTAGATCCGTGGTGGATGAAGAAGCACCCGATCCATTTGCAAACGCTGGCGGAGGTGGAGGTGGTGGCATGCGTTTTAATTTTAGAATGCCATCTGCAAATACCTTTACAGATTTAGCAAAACAAATGCAATACGAAGGACGTGAATTTTTTGAAAAAGAATTTTTAATTGTTGATTCTTTGAAGCAATACAAATGGAAATTATCAGAAGAAACTAAAACAATTGCAAAACAATTATGTAAGAAAGCAACGACCATGATTACTGCGCCTCAGATGCGTATGCGTGTTAGCATAGGAAGAGGTGGTGAAAATAATACTGACACAGCAGCAGCGAATACCCCAAGAGCACCAAAAGAAACAGAATTGGTGGTTTGGTATGCGGAGAATATCCCTGTTTCTTTTGGTCCAGATAGTTATAATGGTTTACCAGGTGTCATAATGGAAATAGATCAAGATAATGGAGCGAATGTAACAACTGCAGTTGAAGTGAGTACGAAATATCCAAAAAAGGAATTGGTTGCACCAACTAAGGGTGAAAAAATGAATAGAGCTCAGTTCCAAGAAAATATGCAGAAGTTAATGCAGGAAATGCAAAGAGGTGGTGGTGGAATGGGCGGAATGAGAATTAGAGTTGGCGGCGGGAATTAATCAAGTTCCATCTCCATCCAATGGCTAAAGTTCTATTATCTCCTAAATAATAAGCGTAGGCATTGGTACCTCGAACACTAAAATTTTTGGTCGCCATGCTGGCATAAAATTGATCTGTTAGGTTTAAACATTGGAACCAAAATTCATGTTTTTTTATGCTGTAATTCACTCGAAGGTTCAGCACATCAAAACCAGTGTAGCGAGTAGCATTGATCTCGTCCATAAAATAACCAGACTGGTGTTGCCATTCTATAGATGAACTTATAGCACTATTCCATTGACTTAATATAGTCAGGTTACTAAAAAAACGAGGCGCTGCTACCATTTCTTTATTGCTTATATCTACTCCCTTTAAAATGGTATTCACATATAGGTGCTTTGCATTGCTGCCATTAAAGTTGATCTGAATTAATTTACTAAAATTATATTTTACTTGGTATTCTATCCCATAGTGTTTTGTTTGACCTGTATTTTGGTTCAGGTTTACGCCATCTGCTTGTCGGACTGAAATAATTTCGTTGCGACCATTCAATTGATATAAGGACCATTCGATATAACCATTCGGAATACTGATCCAAGCTCCAATTTCATAGTTTGAAAAACTTTGCGGCAATAAATAAGGGACACGAATGGCATTGTAGATTTCGGTGATTTGAGGTGGCACAAAACCATTACTAAAATTTAAATAGCCACCCCAATTGAGTTGATTGTAGGTTAATCCTAGTTTAGGCGCCCAGTTTGTGAATAAGTTATTTGAAGAAGGGGTTCCGATAGCTAACTTATTTTTAAATTGGTAATTAAATTGGTCATACCTCAATGTGGCATTGACACGTAGACGATTCGTAATAGGTTGAATCCAATTTAGATAGACTGCTTTATTGTAAATTGTTGTCCTGTAATTGGTAATCAAGCTATCAATGGGACGCCTTGTATAGCTTGTAAATTTATTGATGTTTGTGTCTTTAAAAATATCAATATAGTTTGCTACTAAGCCTTGTTGAGTTACATCCAGGTAGCCACCTATTAATATTTTTGATTTTAATTTTTTCAAATTCATCTGATGTTGTAAATCAAAAACATAGGCATCAAAACGATTTGAATTAATCTGTCCTCTAAACTTTGTGGGATTCGAACTTGCAGCAATTAAATAGGCTGGATTTTGTCCCATTGTATTGCCTCGGTATAAAAGATTCACTGTTGTTTTTTGTGTTGCGCTCCATACATAAGATAAATTTTGTCTGATGCGAACTAAGTCCAATTTTCTATAAGTAAAGCTTTGTTGCGTACTATAGTTTCTTGCCTGAAATTTTAAGCTATCCACCGTGCCTGTCATTTGACCATCATAATGAATGTATTGTATTTGTTGATACCCTGTCCACTTTTCTTTAAAAGTAAAATCTCTTTTAAGGCTCAAGGCAGTTTTTGTAAAATCGCTGTATTCAAGTTGTCCATTTTTTTGTCCAATCTGACTGAGGTTGACAGACCAGCCAGCTTTTTTTCCAGCTTTGTTCCATGATAAATCAGTTTTTAAAAGTCCATTGTTATTGATATGGTTGCTAATTGAAAGCTGATCGCTTGTGGGTCTTGGTGCGTGTATAAAATTCACCACACCTCCAATGGCTTCTGCGCCATATAAGGCAGAAGCAGGCCCCTTAATTACCTCGATTTGTTGAATGGCTGTTGTATTGATTTCTATGAGTGCATTGTTACTAAATAAACCACTTGTTCTAATTGGCAATCCATCTTCTAAGTATAGATATAAGCCTTTTAAAGAAACAGGTTGCCTGATAGACATCATGTGCTGTTCGTTTCCAATGGTGGGCATAAAGACTCCACTCACCTTATTCAATAAAAAATCAATTCTTACTGCTTTGGCTTCTTGAATCTGCTGCTTACCTAATACACTTATTGCAATTGGGGATTCAATTCTTTTCTCCTTTGATTTATTGGCTGTTACGATCACCGTTTGTAAACTACTATCAGATAATTGTGTTGGTTTTACTTGACTTAAGGCTAGAAAGGGTGTGAAAAGCGATAAAAAAAGAAAAAATTTGAAATGAATTTGCATAGCTGCAAATTTAGTAGTTAATTTATTCTAGATTCAATAAAGCATCCAGATTTATTCATTTTAATGATTCCCTATATGAAAGGTTTTTCAATTGTTATCACATTCTTACTTTTAGTTTTCTCGGCTCAGGCTCAAGTATTGTCTGTAAAAGAACAGGCTGTCACTATCAATGAGGTATTGACAGATAGAATTGAAAATTTATTGCCCAAGTTAATGGATGAAGCCAAAATAGATTGTTGGCTTATTATTTCGAGAGAATACAATGAGGATCCAATTTTAAAAACTTTTTTACCTGCAGAATGGCTTTCTGCAAGAAGAACTACAATGCTTGTTTTTTTTAGGAATAAAAAAAATGAAAGTATTCATAGTTATGCCATAGCAAGATACCAAGTAGGTAAGAGCATTCAAGCTGCATGGAATCCCGAAAAAGAGCCCAATCAATGGAAGGCACTCTCAAAGCTCATTGATAGTTTAAATCCAAATCAAATTGCTTTAAATACCTCAAAAGATTATGGACATGCAGATGGGTTGCATCTTACAGAATTCAATGATCTAAAAAATGCAATGACCCCTAGTCAATTCAATAAAATTGTTTCAGCAGAAAAATTAGGTGTTGCTTGGCTTGAGACAAGAACTGCAAAAGAAATGGCCATCTTTCCAACCTTACTTGCAATCAGCCATCAAATCATTAAGGAAGGATTTAGCAATAAAGTGATTCAGCCCAATAAAACAAGCACAAATGATTTGGTTTGGTGGTTCAGACAAAAAGTAAGCGATCTTGGTTTGTCAACTTGGTTTCATCCTTCGATAGAGATTCAAAGAAGGGTGAGCAATGAAAAAGATGCAATTATTCGACCTGGTGATTTATTGCATGTAGATTTTGGCATCAGTTATTTAAGACTTAATTCGGATGTGCAAGAGCATGCTTATGTATTATTACAAAATGAAACTACAGCACCTGCAGAATTAGTTGCAGCTTTTAGTAAGACCAATAGATTGCAAGATATTTTAACTTCCAATTTTAAAACTGGTAGAACTGGTAATGCCATACTAGCCGCTTCTCTTCAACAAGCAAAATCTGAAGGCATACAACCAAGCATCTACACACATCCAATTGGATTTCATGGTCATGCAGCAGGCACCACGATTGGTATGTGG
The DNA here is from genome assembly GCA_009924165.1 of Chitinophagia bacterium. Classification (GTDB taxonomy): domain Bacteria; phylum Bacteroidota; class Bacteroidia; order Chitinophagales; family Chitinophagaceae; genus Sediminibacterium. The sequence goes on from RFSD01000089.1 coordinate 4,062, forward strand.
GATATGCAACAAGGGGTTCCAGGTTCGGGTGATTATGCCATGCGTCCAAATACTTGCTACTCGATAGAACTCAATGCCACACATACTATTTCGGGATGGAATAAACCTGTAAGAATTGCATTAGAACAAAATGGCTGTTATAATGGGACAAGTTTTGATTATCTAGATGGCCGTCAAAAAACAATTCTTTTAATCCAATAAAAAAAGACGCTACCTCGGTAGCGTCTTTTTTTGTCACACTATTATTATACCGCTGTTATTTCATTGGGTTTTTAAATTATCCCAAAAAGAATTTTACAATAAAATAAGTGATGGCAGCAAGTACAGCACTCACTGGTATAGTTAATATCCAAGCCCACAGTAAATTGGTGGTTACACCCCATCTCACTGCACTTAATCTTTTAGTTGCACCAACACCGATAATAGAACCAGTGATTGTATGTGTAGTAGAAACTGGTATACCCATTTGACCTGTAAAAAATAAAGTAAATGCACCAGCTGTTTCAGCAGCCACACCCTCAAGCGGGGTCACTTTGGTGATTTTAGACCCCATCGTTTTAACAATTTTCCATCCACCACTCATGGTGCCCAATCCAATGGCTAAGTAACATGCCACAGGCACCCAATTAGGTAAAGATGCAAAATCTTGAATACTGCCGCTTGCAATTAAAGCAGCGCCAATGATACCCATCACTTTTTGAGCATCGTTACCACCGTGTCCAATACTAAATGCAGCAGAACTAAATAACTGCAATTTCTTAAACATATTACCTATTGTTAATGCAGTAGGTGTTTTAATTTTTTCAACATATAAGTAAATCAAAATAAAAATAAGTGCCGTAACATAGATCCCATTTACAATCATTGTATTATCCGCTTTATCAATCTCCTCAGCAAAATTCTTCTCAATATTAAAATTGGTTAATTTTGCTTTTACTTTATCTATATTTTTAGGTTGAATTGGATAAATCTTATTGAGCAGTGTCATAGTAGAGTCAACTGAAATACTACCAGCTAAAAGTTGTTTTACTGGAGTTTTGTACTCTTCTGTAATAACTTTTGCTCTGTCAAACTCTTTCTTTGCTGCGTCATTTTCAGGCGCAATAGCTTCCAATACTAAAAAATCGTTTGCGTTTCTTGCTGCATCCTTTAGCTTACTTACCGCAATTTGATCTAACCATCCACTGTCTTTTGCAACTTTTGCAATATAGTTTGCACTGGTATTGTCAAAATTTTCAATCAAAGGGTGGACTAAATTAAAACTAGCAGTTGCTTTTGTCAACTTTTCTTCTGTTAGTATTAATTTTTTTAATAAAATAGTATCTGCTTTATTTACAGCCAATTCAGACTTTAGTGTAGCAACTTCTTTTTTGTATTTATCAATACCATAAAACTTTTGTACGTTCTCGTTCATTTTACTATTCTCAAAATAGTCAAACAAAAAAGTTGTCAACAAGGTAGTTAATACAATGATTCCGATACGGATCCAAATATTGCGCATAATGGTTACAACAGTGATATACATAGAAGTTACAATACCAATAAGTGGTGCCAAAAAGATAAACAAGATGGTTTTAATAATGGTATCTGCGTCAACAATTTTTGCCCAAGAAAAGTGAATCCCTTTCTCTGAAAGTGCATGTGCTATGGCTGCTCCTGCAAATCCACCTATTAAAGTGTGAGAAGATGAAGAAGGAATACCATACCACCAAGTTAGTAAGTTCCAAAAAATAGCTGCCAATAGTCCAGAAAAAATCACAGGCAAGGTAATGAACTCTTTATATACCGTTTTACTAATTGAGTTTGCAACTGCATGGTCTTTAAAAATCCAGAATGCTACTGTATTGAATAAAGCTGCCCAAAGTACTGCTTGAAATGGAGTCAAAACCTTAGTGGATACTACTGTAGCAATGGAATTGGCAGCATCATGAAAACCATTGATATAGTCAAATATGAGCGCAAGCGCTATAATGATAATTAGTAATGTCATTGTAAATTAAATTAAGCGTACTTGATAATAATAGACTCAACTACATTACCAACATCTTCGATTTTATCCGTCGCAATTTCAAGTACCTGGTAGATCTCTCTCTTTTTAATGACTTCTTTAAAATCATTCTCTTGTTCAAATAATTTTTCAATACTCATATCAAAAACATCGTCTGCTTGGTTTTCAATACTATTAATTTTGATCATCGCATCTGTCATCTCTTTGATGTTCTTCATATTGCGCAAACCCAATACCATTTTCTTGGTTTCCTGTGTTCCTTGCAAAACCAATTCAGCTAGTTTATGAATACCTGTATCGTTTGGGTTTACCTTATAAAAATTAATCTTCTTAGCAGATGCATAAATATAATCGGCAATATCATCTAATGAGGTAGCTAAGTAGTGAATGTCCTCTCTATCAAATGGCGTGATGAAATTTCTACCTAATTCTGTAAAAATACTATGGGTGAGATCATCGTTTTTATGTTCTAAATTTTCAATTTGAGCTAAAATATTAGCCCTTACATCTACATCTGGCTCGTTGACCATTTCTTTAAGCTTAACACCCATTTCGTTTACGTGTTCAGCTACTTCTTCAAAAAGTTGAAAGAAAACCCTGTCTTTAGGCAAGAAAATCTTCATGATTGAGTTAAAATCCATAAAATAAAATTTGATAATGAGTGAGTTTGTAAATTTCCTTCAAATTCCGCTATTCAGGGGTATGCCTATATTACGAAATTGTTAACAAAGGGGGGGTGCATTCATGGTAGGTAGTAGAGGTCTAAATATCGAATATTGGTGCAATGGTTGGCAAAAATGAAAAAGGGGAGCTGGTTTCCCGGCTCCCCTG
>RFSD01000090.1 GCA_009924165.1 Chitinophagia bacterium
TTTGTCTGTTCATAAGGGGGTTAATTTGATTGAATTTAACGCTTTTTTTAGTTTTTTCGTAAGCTAAATTTATTTAATTACTTTTAGAGCTGTTAAAACCCCTACTCAAAGTTCATGGAAGCAATCAAGGAAGCAATCAAACAAATTTATTTATCCTACGCAGGTAAGGCATGCGAGCACATTGAAAAAATCCCTCAAAGTGGCGGCGATAGAATTTATTTTAGAATTAAAGAAGGTGCTGAATCCTATATTGCTACCTATAATTTGAACCTTAAAGAGAACGAAACCTTCATTTATTTTGCCCAACATTTTCATTCAAAAGGATTGCCTGTACCAAAAGTATTGGCAGTGAGTGCAGATCAAAAAATTTATTTACAAGAAGACCTTGGTTCTGAATCTTTATTAGATGTATTAGAAAAAGAAGGCAAGACGGAAAGGGTATATCAACTTTTCCAAAAAAGTTTAAAAGCTTTGGTGCAATTGCAAGTGAAAGGCAGTGAGGGATTGGATTATTCAAAATGTCTTACTTCCAAGACATTTGGCAAGCATGCAGTGTTGACTGACTTACTTTATTACAAGTATTATTTCTTAGATACCTTACAATATCCTTATGATAAACAAGCGTTGATTGATGAGTTTGAATTATTAAGTGATCAATTGTCCGACAGTCATTTTAATTTTTTCTTGTTCCGTGATTTTCACATTGGGATTGAGAAATTTAAAAAGCTTTTTAGAAGTCTATACTTTAGATAAAGACACACCTGTTTTTGCAGGTATATTAAAATGGATGGTCGGCGATGATGTATTGAGTAGATTTACTCCAACGCAAGCCACTGAAAAAACACCATTGGTGATTACCATCAATAGTTTTAGTTATAAAAATGGGTTGCCTTCGGATGCGTCAGAAAATGGCGGTGGATTTATTTTTGATATGCGCGGAATTTTAAATCCAGGCAGGTTCGATGACTATAAAAAACTTTCTGGATTAGATAAACCGGTACAAGATTTCTTAGAACAGAAAACCAAGATGAATACTTTTTTAAATAGTGTATGGGATTTGATTGATATCACAGTTGAAAATTATTTATCTAGAGATTTTGAATCCTTACAAATTAATTTTGGTTGCACGGGTGGCCAACACCGAAGTGTGTTTGCTGCAGAACAAACTGCAAGACATTTAAAGAACAAGTATAAAGTAAAGGTCGTTTTAGCGCATACCAACCAAACGAATTGGGTAAAATAATTTTTTTATGAAGGCAATGATTTTAGCTGCAGGATTAGGGACTAGGCTGAAGCCCTTTACAGATCATCATCCTAAGGCATTGGCTACAGTGAATGGAAAGTCTTTATTACAACGCAATATAGAATACCTGCAAGATTATGGGATTTACGAAGTAGTGGTGAATGTGCACCATTTTGCAGATCAAATGATAGATGCGATTCAAAAAAACAAGGGCTGGGGATCCAATGTCACTATCTCAGACGAGTCGGACGAAGTGTTGGAAACGGGTGGAGGATTATTAAGAGCGAAAGCGCATTTTGAGAACGAAGCTAAATGGTTGGTGATGAATGCGGATATCTTAACCGATTTAAATTTGGGTAAAATGCTTGAAGCGGATAAAGCATTTGATGCATCATCCGAAGGAGAAATGGTGGCTACCTTAGCTGTGACCAATCGTACCACAAGTAGAAATTTAATTTTCAATACAGCAGGCACATTATGTGGATGGAGAAACAATACAACCAATGAGGAAAAATGGGCCAATCCATTAAAAGACCCTGCTATGGCTGTTCTAAAAGCGTTTAGTGGAATACAAATTGTGCACGCTAATTTTTTTGAAGCCTTGAATATGCAAGGCAATTTTTCTCTGATCGATGCTTATTTACAAATAGCACAACATTATGCCATCCATTTTTATGACCATAGTGATGGCGTTTTATTAGATGTTGGCAAACCAGAAAGCCTAGAAAAAGCAGCAGGACTTTTTAAGTAATTGCTGAAGGTGCTGAAGGATTGTTTATTTTCATCAATAGACTGATTGGTCTCTTATACTTTAATGTATATCTTTTTCTTATCCAGAACATTTGCAAGTACCGCAAAGAAGGCAATAAAGCAGATGGCATATACAAAAGAGCCAACACGTAGATCACTCGAAATATTTTTACAAATATGTTGGTAAAACCAAGGCAGAGCTGAAGTGTAAACTGGTTCTCCTTTTTCATCTGTATGATCTACCCATCTTAATAAGGCCAATACTCTTGGCAAAAAACCACTGAGTACAAAAATGAATAAAGGGTTCTTGCCAAATACATCAAAGAAATGGCTCCATCTACCTTTACTATTTTTAAATTCTAATAAATATATCAGAAGACTAATGGTAATAATTGCTAATCCAGAAGTATACAAGACATAACTACTGGTCCATATTTTTTTATTGATAGGAAAACTAAAATCCCAAATATATCCAGCTAAAACCAATACCACTCCAGCTAGTAATAACTGCGCAAGCATCTCAAAACTTTTGCCTTTTGCTTGAATGTATTCGCCCACTAAAAATCCAAAAATCACTTGAACAATGGCAGGCATGGTACTGATCAATCCTTCTGGATCAAAGGGTACGCCCTCGCCTTTGTAAATATGGTTCACGCCTAAAATAGTTTGATCAATCGCATTGCCAAAAAATCCAGACAAGCTATAAGGGTGCCCTTGGGTGCCTAATAAAAAACACAACATCCAATAAGCAATCAAAATAAGTCCACCTATTAAGAAAGCCATTTTTGATTTACCATAATACACAATGATGGATGCGAAAAAATAACAGATGGCGATTCTTTGTAAGACACCTAAAATGCGAATATTCTCCCAGGTTTTTGCTACTAAATGTCCATCGGACCATTTCACAAAAGGACTCCAATTTAAAAACAACCCAATCAAGAAAATCAATACTGTTCGCTTCACCACTTTTTTCCAAAAATCCGTTGGCGTGCCTTTTTCAAATTTGGGCATCACAAAAGCCATGGCGTTACCAACGGCAAACAAAAAGAAGGGGAAAACCAAGTCTGTAGGGGTGCATCCATGCCAGCTAGCATGTGCCAAGGGACTAAATATATGCCCCCAAGAACCAGGGTTATTTACAAGAATCATCAAGGCCACGGTAGCCCCTCTAAAAACATCCAATGCATAATACCTTTCCTTTTGTAACATATTGACCAATTAGGATTTAAATGTAGTAAGAATCTTGGGTTTATACACCATTTATGGTCAAATTACTTTCTAATATATATGTCGTTATTAATATCTTTGTGCCTCATAAATGACCATGAAAAAGAATATTTTAATTACAGGAGGGGCAGGCTTTATTGGATCGCATGTCGTGCGTTTATTTGTCAATACATATCCTGATTATCAGATCTTTAATTTAGATGCATTAACCTATGCAGGTAATTTAGAGAATTTAAAGGATATCGAAAAAGCGGCGAACTATCATTTTGTAAAAGCGGATATTTTAGACGCAGTTGCATTGAAAGAAATTTTTACTAAGCATGCGATCACAGATGTGATCCATCTGGCTGCAGAATCACATGTAGATAGAAGTATTGTATCGCCTTTGGATTTTGTTTACACGAATGTGATTGGTACGGTGAATTTATTAAATACCGCGAAAGAATATTGGAAGGATGATTTGAGTTATGAGAAAGCACATGATGGTTCTTGGGATACTCAAAGAGACCATTTGTTTTACCATGTTTCTACAGACGAAGTGTATGGTAGCTTAGGCAAGGAAGGATTGTTTAAAGAGACCACTCCGTATGATCCAAATTCTCCTTACTCTGCAAGTAAAGCATCGAGCGACCATTTTGTAAGAGCTTATGGGGAGACCTATCATTTACCAACCGTGATTTCTAACTGTTCTAATAACTACGGTCCGAACCATTTTCCTGAGAAATTAATTCCATTGTTCATTCATAATATCATCACTAAAAAACCATTGCCAGTATATGGAGATGGTTTATACACACGTGATTGGTTATTTGTAAAAGACCATGCGCGCGCAATAGATTTAGTGTTCCATCAAGGTAAGCGTAACGACACTTATAATATTGGTGGTTTCAACGAATGGACTAATATTGATTTAGTGAAATTACTTTGCAATCAAATGGATGAAAAATTAGGAAGAGCAAAAGGGGAGAGCGAAAGCTTGATCACTTATGTGAAAGATCGTCCAGGGCATGATCGTCGTTATGCAATAGATGCTACTAAATTAAACAAGGAATTAGGATGGAGTCCTTCTGTTACATTTGAACAAGGCTTAGCCGAAACCATTGACTGGTATTTGAACAACGAGGAGTGGTTGACCAATGTCACGAGTGGTACTTACCAACAATACTATAACGAAATGTATACAAACAGATAATGAGAGTAGAACAGACCCCATTGAAAGATTGTTTTATAATTCACGAGAAAGTGCATGGTGATGCCCGTGGTTATTTTATTGAAACCTATAACAGTAAAGACTTTAAAGCAGCTACAGGATTGGATATTGAATTTGTGCAGGACAACCAATCACGTTCTTCTAAAGGGGTATTGAGAGGTTTGCATATGCAAAGAGGTGCTGCAGCGCAAGCAAAATTAGTCAGAGTATTAGAAGGTGCTGTGTTAGATGTTGCAGTGGATTTAAGAAAGGGTTCTCCCAGTTTTGGACAACATCATGCCATTGAATTAACAGCGGATAACAACAAGCAATTTTTTGTGCCTGCAGGATTTGCGCATGGCTTTGTAGTGTTGAGTGATTATGCTACTTTCTTTTATAAAGTAGATAAATTTTACGAGCCAGGCAACGAAGTAGGTATTATGTACAATGATACTGATTTAAATATTGATTGGAGATTACCGATATCTGAATTGATATTTTCAGAAAAAGATAAAACATTAGGCAGCTTCGCGGAATACGTGGCGAGCCTTTAACACAGAAACATAAATAGTATGAAGGGAATTATATTAGCAGGTGGATCAGGTACAAGATTGTATCCAATTACCAAGGGAATTAGTAAGCAATTAATGCCTATCTACGATAAGCCAATGATCTATTATCCATTGTCCGTTTTGATGTTAGCAGGTATTAAGGAAGTATTGATTATCACCACACCCGAAGACAATGACCAATTTAAAAGATTGCTAGGTGATGGTACTGAAATAGGTTGCAAATTTAGTTATGCAGTACAAGCAGTTCCAAATGGACTAGCACAAGCATTTGTAATTGGAGCTGATTTTGTGGGGAATGATAAAGTAGCATTGGTATTAGGAGACAATATTTTTTATGGAGCAGGTTTTAGTAAACTAGTTCAATCCTTTAACGATGTGGATGGTGCTGCGGTATTTGCTTATGAAGTGAATGATCCAGAGCGTTATGGTGTGGTGGAGTTTGATGAAAATAACAATGCACTTTCTTTAGAAGAAAAACCAAAAGCGCCTAAGTCCAATTACGCGGTGCCTGGTTTATATTTTTATGATAACCAAGTAATTGAGATTGCAAAAAATATTCCTCCATCTCAAAGAGGTGAATATGAAATTACTGACGTGAACAAAGTATACTTAGAGCGTAAACAATTACAGGTGGGTATCATGAATAGAGGCACAGCTTGGTTAGATACTGGAACATTTGAATCATTAGCAGATGCTTGTGAGTTTGTTCGTGTGATTGAGAAGCGTCAAAGCCAAAAGATAGGATGTATCGAGGAAGTGGCCTTCAGAATGGGATTTATTGATAAGCCGCAATTATTAGTTTTGGCCGATAAATATGCTAAAAGTGGGTATGGTGAGTATTTGCGTGGCCTAAAGAAGTGATTTTGTTTAAAACAAGGCTATAAAAAACTTTAATAGTTAGACAAAATTAGTTTTAAAATACTTATTTTAAAATAAACTGAACTATTCCGCAAGATTGTTGTTTTTGTAGTATGTCATCTTATACAATCAAAGATTTAGAGAAAATTTCTGGAATTAAAGCGCACACCATTCGTATATGGGAGCAGCGCTATAATTTTTTGCAACCGCAAAGAACAGAAACGAATATCAGGTCATATTCTGCAGATGAATTGAAAGTGATTCTAAACGTATCTCTTTTAAATAAATACGGATTCAAGATTTCTCATATAGATAAGATGTCTTCCGAGCAGATGGAAGAAAAGATCATGGCCTTAAACCAGTTAGATGCCCAAAAAGAGCGCGTGGTGAATGCCTTGATTAAGGAAATGGTGGGATTGAATATGGTTGCTTTTGAGCGCCAATTAGATTTATATATTGGACAAAAAGGGATCGAAAAAGCCATCAACGAAATCATCTTCCCTTATTTGGAGCGTGTGGGTATTCTTTGGGTAACTAATCATATCAACCCTGCACAAGAACACTTGGCGACCAATATTGTACGTCAAAAGATTATTTTAGGGATAGAACGCCTTACACCATTATTAACTTACACTAAGAGAATTGTGTTATTCCTTCCAGAAGGAGAATACCATGAATTGGGCTTATTGTACGTACATTTCCTATTGAAGCAAAAAGGTATCTATGTAGATTATCTTGGTACCAATGTACCAATGGTCGACTTAAAATATTTAACTGAATACAAGAAAGTAGATTATTTGTATTGTCATATCACCATGCCTGCCAGAAATTTCAAATTGGATAAATTCTTTTCTAATTTAGCGACCATCAATCAGCAGATCCCAATCATTTTATCTGGTCAGTTGATTCAAGAGTATAAAGGTAAAATCTCTCCAAATATCCATTTGAAGCGAAGTTTGTCTGAAACCATTGCCTTTTTACAAGAGATTTAAAAATTCGCCCGCCCACAGGCACCTACAACCAACTTCCAATTGAAGCTTTTCCTGATTACTTAAGTG
>RFSD01000010.1 GCA_009924165.1 Chitinophagia bacterium
GTGAATTGTGTATGCAAATTGTAAACGAATTGAACTTGTTCAAAAAGCACGTTCCTGGCGTTCAAGTGTTAGCAGTATACGGTGGTACATCCATTGGAATGCAAATAAGAGATTTGAAAAGAGGGGTTCAAATAATTGTAGCTACACCGGGTCGATTAATTGACTTGATTGAGCGTAAGGCGATTAATCTTGAGCAAATCGAATATGTTGTTTTAGACGAGGCAGACGAAATGTTGAACATGGGATTCCAAGAAGACATTGAGTTTATCTTAAAGAACACACCTAATCGTGAAAGCATTTGGTTATTCAGTGCAACCATGCCAACTGAAATCCGCAAAGTAAGTAAGCGTTACATGAAAGAGCCAGTGGAAGTCACTATTGGTAAAGTAAATGCAACAAACAAAAGTATCGACCACCAATATTATGTTACCTCGGCGCAGTATCGATATGAGACTTTAAAAAGAATCATTGATTTTAACCCAGGCATTTATGGTATCATCTTTACAAGAACGAAGGCAGATGCGCAAGATGTATCAGCACGTTTAACTCGTGAAGGATATGATATTGATGCCATTCATGGTGACTTGACACAACAACAACGTGATAGAGTCATGGGCCAGTTTAGAGACAAGACATTGCAATTATTAATTGCAACAGATGTGGCTGCTCGTGGGATTGATGTAAAAGGAATCACGCATGTCATTAACTATGAATTACCAGATGATGTAGAAGTATATACACACCGTAGTGGTCGTACAGGCCGTGCGGGTAGCCAAGGTATTTGTATTTCAATTGTACACGCAAGAGAGTCCTACAGATTGCGTCAAATTGAGAATATCAACAAAAGCACTTTTCATAAATTAGATATCCCAAGTGGTAAAGATGTATGTAGAAAACAATTCTTCCACGTAATGGATAAATTAATGTCTACCGATGTAAGTCATGGTGATTATGAAACTTATGTTCCAATGTTAGCAGAAAAATTTGCCGACATGACAAAGGAAGAAATTTTGAAGCGCGTTGCTGCTTTGGAGTTCAACCGTTTCTTGGCGTATTATGAAAATGCTGCTGATTTAAATATCCGTGCTGTTGAAAAAGGCCGTCGTGATGTTGGTGGCATGCAGGATCGTAATAGAGAGAGAGGACGTAACGAATACTCAGATCGCAGAAGCGGTGGATACAGAACAAATGACAGCAGAGATCGTGGTGCAGACCGTGGAGATAGAGGCGGCCGAAGCCAATCAAGAGGGACTGCAGGTGCAACTCGTTTATTCGTGAATTTAGGCACTAAAGATGGTTTTTATAAAGCGAGTTTTTTACAATTTATTTTAGACATGAGTGATTTGAAAAAAGAAGTCTTGGGTAAAATAGATATGAGAGACATGAATAGCTGGATAGAAATTGAATCAGGTGCTGCTAAAAAAATGATTAGTGCTTTAGATGGCAAAAACTACAAAGGGCGTCGTATTCGTATGAATGATGCTAACAGTGGAGGCCAAAGAGGCAGTAACGAAGGATAAAACATCTCTAATTTATAAATTGGTTAACATGGGAATTTTAGTTCAGAAGGCACCATTGATTATTTCGGGTCCTTGCAGTGCAGAAACAGAAGAACAGGTCATGCAAACAGCTCAACGTTTAGCAGCTACTGGCAAAGTGGATATTTTACGTGCTGGTATCTGGAAGCCAAGAACAAGACCTGGTAGCTTTGAAGGTATTGGTACAAAAGGTTTGCCTTGGTTGCAACAAGCAAAAAAGGAAACTGGATTACCAGTTGCTGTAGAAGTAGCTACAGGCAAACAAGTGGAAGATGCATTGCATTTTGATGTGGATGTACTTTGGATTGGTGCAAGAACCACGGTGAACCCTTTCAGTGTGCAAGAAATTGCGGATGCTTTAAGAGGTGTTAAAGTACCTGTGTTAATTAAAAATCCCTTGAATCCAGACCTTGAATTATGGGTGGGTGGCATGGAGCGTATTGCAAAAGCAGGTATAGAAGAACTTGGGTTAATCCACAGAGGTTTTAGTTCTTATGGAAATACAGAATTCCGTAACGCACCTATGTGGCATTTAGCAATTGAGATGAAGCGTCGTTTCCCAGGTATTCCAATGATCAATGATCCTTCACATATTTGTGGTCGCCGTGATATTTTACAAGAAGTTGCACAACAAGCGATTGACTTAGACTATGATGGTTTAATCATCGAATCACATATTGACCCAGATAATGCTTGGAGTGATGCGAAACAACAAATTACACCAGAAGTATTGAAGGAAATGTTAGAAGCTATACGTTGGAGAAAAGAAGATATTGCTTCTGAAGAATTCCATACTGCACTAGAAAAATTACGTCAACAAATTAATCAATTAGATGATGAGTTGTTACAAGTTTTATCTACAAGAATGAAAGTGGCTCAAAAAATTGGTGAGTACAAAAAGAACAATGATATCACCATCCTACAAACCAATCGTTGGAATGAAATTTTGAAAAGAGCGGTTGCAAAAGGGAATAAAATGGGATTGAGTGACGACTTTATCACTAAATATATGGATGCAGTGCATATGGAAAGTATTCAACAACAAAATAAAATTATGAATAGCTAGGATTGTTTGGTAACTCCAGCAATCTTAGTTGTTATAAATCGAATTGTATGAAAAACTGGAAAGTAAAATTTTCAAATAATACTGTTGAGTTTGTATTGAATGGCAAATTTGCATCCATAACTAAAATGGTGGATAAGACAAATGCGATTTATATCACAGACGAGCATGTGTATGCCTTGCATCAACAAATATTTAAAGGGAAACCAACTATTGTTATTCCTGCAGGAGAATTACATAAGCAACAATCAACAGTCGATTTTATCATAGAAGCCTTATTAAATTTTGGTGCCAATAGACAATCTATATTGATTGGTGTGGGCGGAGGTGTTGTCACGGATATGGTCGGTTATGTGGCTGGTGTATTCATGCGTGGCGTACAATTTGGATTTGTCCCAACAACCCTATTAGCAATGGTAGATGCTGCTATTGGCGGAAAAAATGGCATCGACGTGGGGGTGTATAAAAATATGGTAGGACTAATTCGTCAGCCTGCATTTATTGTATACGACCACAGCTTCTTAGCGACATTACCAAGTTATCAATGGGAAAATGGTTTTGCGGAAATCATCAAACATGCTGCCATTAAAGATGCAAGCATGCTAAAGGAATTAAACGAAAAGGATTTATCCTTTTATCAAAAGAATAAAAAAGCATTGGCTGCATTGATTCAAAAAAATGTGGAAATCAAAGTAAAAGTGGTTCAGAAAGATGAATTTGAACATGGAGATCGTAAGTTGTTAAACTTTGGACATACTTTGGGGCATGCTATTGAAAATGAACATGCTTTATTGCATGGCCATGCAATTAGTATTGGGATGGTTTATGCTGCTAAAATTTCACAAGTATTATTAGGTTTCACAGGTACAGGTTTATTGGTTGAAACACTTAAAAAATATGGTTTACCAACTGCCATGCATTTTGATATAGATGCAGCGATGGCACTCATGCAAAAAGATAAAAAGAAAGCCAATGCGGGAATGCAATATGTGCTTTTAAGTAAAATCGGGAAGGGTGTATATGAAACCATACCAATGAAAACTTTACAAAAACTGATTAAACTGTATTCTTAAAATGCGCGCGACAGTCTATCCAAATACACTGAGAGGCGAGCAGGTTGCACCGGCTAGTAAAAGCAGTATGCAAAGAGCATGTGCTGCAGCATTACTGCATAGAGGTACAACAAGAATATTGAATCCAGGTCATTCCAATGATGATCTTGCTGCAATAGATGTGATTCAGAAATTAGGTGCGATTGTTAAAACAGAAGATGGGTCTAATGAAAAAATAACTACTCCTAGTATTTTCGTGCAATCGGATGGTGTGAAGCCAATTGGCTCTTCTATGAATTGTGGAGAAAGCGGATTAGGTATTCGAATGTTTGCACCTATCGCTGCATTAAGTGACCAATCTATCACCATCGAAGGGAAAGGAAGTTTATTAAAAAGACCAATGCATTTTTTTGATACTATTTTCCCAAAATTAGGGATCCAAATACAATCGCAATCTGGTTTTTTGCCCATCCATATTAAAGGTCCTTTAAAACCTGCAAATATTGAAGTTGACGGATCATTAAGTTCTCAGTTTTTAACAGGCTTATTAATGGCCTATGCTGCTACAGAAAATACAAATACAGTGATTGAAGTGCAGGATTTAAAAAGTAAACCTTATATCGATCTCACTTTGTCCGTATTAAATACATTTGGTTGGAAGGTACAACACCAAGATTATAAACGTTTTGAATTTCTGGCACATCCACCTTTAGCAGAACACATTGAATATACTGTAGAAGGTGATTGGAGTGGTGCTGCTTTTTTATTGGTGGCAGGTGCTATCGCAGGGCCAATAGTTGTGAAAGGATTACAATTGGATTCTACACAAGCGGATAAAGCAGTGATGCAAGCATTGAAGGATGCTTGTGCAACAATTGATATCCATGAAAATTCAATTTTTATTGGTCCAGCAAAAGACAATACTGAAATAGTCGGCCCATTAAAAGCGTTTGAATTTGATGCGACGGATTGCCCAGATTTATTTCCTCCTTTAGTGGCGCTTGCGTCTGTTTGTAAAGGTGTATCAATCATTCATGGGGTAAATCGTTTAGCACATAAAGAAAGTGATAGGGGCCTGACCTTGCAAACAGAATTTTCGAAATTGGGTATTCGAATAGAATTAAATCAGGATTGGATGATGGTATATGGGGGGACAGGTATTCATGGCACCGAAGTATCTTCACAACATGATCACCGTATAGCAATGGCTTGTGGTGTAGCTGCTTTATGTGCTGATGGCCCAGTTACAATAACCGATGCTGAGGCGGTGAATAAGTCCTATACCGATTTCTTTAAACATCTGCAGCAATTAGGGGCTAAAGTTGATTTAGATTAAAATGCTTAACTTGTATACACTATAAAAGTACATTCATGAATAGTTTTGGTACCTTATTTAAAGTTCAAATTTTTGGGGAATCACATGGCGACTGCGTTGGCGTTTTGATTGATGGATGTCCAGCTGGATTGCCGATTCAACAGGCTCATTTTGTAGATGATATGGAACGCAGAAAAGGAGGAAAACAAAAAGGAACTACACCAAGACAAGAGGACGATATTCCTTTTTTTAAAACAGGTGTATTCAATGATACTACTACTGGCGCGCCATTGATGTTGATGTTTGAAAATAACAATACAAGAAGTGGTGATTATGAAAAACAAAGAGCAGTACCTAGGCCAGGGCATGCAGATTTTACTGCGCATCAAAAATTTGGCGGGTTTGAAGATTATAGAGGCGGCGGACATTTTAGTGGCAGATTAACAGCGGGTTTGGTGGGCGCAGGTGTGGTCGCAAAAAAAATCTTAAAAGGAATTGACGTAAATGCAAGGATATTAAGTATTGGTGGGGAAACAGATTTAGAAAAAGGCTTGCAAAATGCGATTGATCAAAAAGACAGCGTTGGGGGTATTGTTGAATGTGTAGTGAAAGGCTTACCAGTTGGACTTGGAGAACATTTCTTTAATTCTGTAGAATCTTTAATTAGCCATGCAGTTTTTGCAATTCCTGCAATAAGAGGGATCGAATTTGGAACAGGTTTTGCTGCTGCTAAAATGTTTGGTGTGGAGCACAATGATGCAATTATAGACGCCACGGGCAAAACAAAAACAAACCATGCTGGTGGTGTGGTTGGCGGATATACCAATGGCAATGATCTAGTATTTAGAATTGCAGTAAAGCCAACTTCTTCTACACCAAAGTTGCAACATACTTTGAATTGGGAAACCAATGAACAGGAAGATTTTTCGGTAAAAGGCAGGCATGATTTATGCATTGCATTAAGAGTACCCGTTGTACTTGAAGCGGTAACGGCGATCGTCCTAGCAGATCTGATGATGATCGATCAACGTATACCAAGAGTTATTCATCATTAAAATTAAAAAGAATGGAAAGCGAATTTATATATCATGTGACGACAGCTAAAGAATGGGAAGCAGCTCAAATAAATAAAAATTATTTGCCAAAAGATTATGCAAAAGATGGATTCATTCACTGTTCTATTGAAAGACAAATAGAAGGGGTGCTTGAAAGATTTTATCAAGGGCAAACTGGTTTAGTGAAATTGAAAATTGAAAAAGATTTAGACAGCGTGGTGGAAGTCCTACCTATTTAAATAAACAGTCATTTAAAACGTAGACCTATGAAAAAAACAATCATTCAGTCAATTGTTTGCGTTTATTTAATATTGATCTCTGGTTCTATACATGCACAAAAGATTGATGCTAATACACTAACCACAGAGAATTATTTGGATAGTGTCAATATCAGAAAGTACAAAAACAAAATCGATACCAAGAGAATTAAGATTGAAATCAATCATATCCAAGGGATTTCAAGTTTTTATAGTAAAAATTTAAATGGTACAATGACTTCTACAGGGGAGCGTTTTTTCAATAATAAGTTCACCGCAGCCTGTAATTTGTATAAGTTAAATACAATCGTAAGGGTCACTAATTTGAGGAATGGAAAGACGGTATTGGTTAGGATCAATGATCGAATGCACCCCAATATGTTGAAAAAGGGCAGGGTCATAGATTTAAGTCAATCAGCAGCTAAACAATTGGTTTTCAGTTCAAAAGGACTTGTAAAAGTAATGGTAGACGCTATTGGGTATTCCAAAAAGAACCCTAAATTAGACAATTAAATAGGGCTAGAAAAATTTCAATAATTCGCTTTTAAGGCCTAAATTTGTGAGACATTTAACAAACAATCATATGAAGAAATTATTATTTTCTCTAATCGCTTTGGGTTTTATTTTTAATGCTCATGCTCAAACTAGTAATGGCGATAAGAAAAAAACATCTCTAGCTATAAGATTCAATGCACTAGATTTTGGTTCTGCAGAGAATGTTCAAAATGGTTCAATAGGGTCTACTTTAAATGCAAGAAATTGGGGTCAATATGCATCTACAACTAAATCATTTGGTGTAAACTACACACGTCAATATACAGATCAAGTAGACATCTTTACCAACTTAGATCTAGGAATTGCACGTTTACCATTGTATGCACCAAACGCAATGAGAAGATCAAACGAAGATCTTTTGACTTCTATCGAATCTGGCGTGAATATCAAGATGTTCAAGGGTGATTTTAGAGTAAATCCATATGTAACAGCTGGTTTAGGTGTTCGTTCTTTCGCTTTCAGAACCTATAGCGCATATGCACCAGTTGGTTTAGGATTGCAAATCAAAACTTGTAAAGGATCTAATTTGAATATCACTACAACTTATTCAACTAAGATGTCTAAGTCTTTTGTTCCTTCTTACAACTATGGAGTTAGTTACAGCTTCTTGTTGAACTAATAAAAAAATATGTCAAAAAAAGTAATTGGTGTAACCATTATTTTATTTACTGCTTTGTTCACCAATGCACAAGATCAAAAAGTAAATAAAAATAAACCAGCATCGATTGCTTTAAAAGGATCTATACTGAATTTTAAGAAAACCCCTCAAACTGAGGGGTTAACTGTTTCTACCCCTGCTGTGGGTGTACAATTTTTTAAAGGAATTGCACCGCGTTTAGATGCTGTTGTAAATCTGGATCTTAGTGCACTAAAGTATCCATATTACGTTTCTTCTAAGCAGCCCAAAGCAACTAGTAATTCTACTTATGCTGCAGTTGACACACGCGTCCATTTAAAACTTGGCAATGATGATAAAGCACTGCTTCCTTATGCAATTTTAGGAATTGGGTTAGCAAAAGATGCGACTAATTTCACAGCCTATGCTCCAATGGGGCTTGGTGTTCAATTCAAGGCTATGCAAGGATCATTTTTAAATCTATTCGGAACCTACAATGCCGAGGCTTCTAAGCTGACTAAAATGCATACGAATTATGGCATTAGTTATTCTTTCCCTTTAAAATTGAAGGAGAAAAAAGCGATCGAATTACCAATAGCACCTATTCAATTAGACCAGGATGATGATGGCGTATCCAATGAAAATGATGACTGTCCAGAAAGAAGTGGGTTATTAAAATATAAAGGTTGTCCAGTGCCAGACGAAGACGGTGATGGTATCAATGATGAAAATGACAAATGTCCAAATGCAGAAGGTACAGTTCAATATAGAGGTTGTCCAGTTCCTGATACAGACAAAGATGGTATACCAGATGACAAAGACCCATGTCCAACAGTAGCTGGATTAGCAGCTTACAAAGGCTGTGCCATTCCAGACACTGATAAAGATGGTGTAAATGACGAACTTGATCAATGTCCTACCATTCCTGGTATTGCTGACAATAATGGTTGTGAAGACCTTCAACCTAAGCTCAGTAATATTGCTGCTGCTTTGAAATTTGAAATTGGACAAGTAAATATTGCGACTAAATCATTACAAGGTTTGGATTCATTGGTGCAAATCATGACACAATATCCTGCTACAAAATTATTGATTACTGGCCACACAGATAATACAGGATCAAGAAAAATCAATGATCCATTGTCTTTATCAAGAGCAAAGAAAGTACAATCTTATTTAGTTAAAAAAGGGCTTGCTTTAAATAGAACCTCCATTATTGGATTAGCCGATACGCAACCAATTGCGAGTAATGAAACAAATAAGGGAAGAGCTCAGAATAGAAGGGTAGACTTGACGATTCAATACGAATAACACTTTCTTACTTCATTTCTCATCTACTGGCAATATTTAGTTAGGGTCAATATCAATGATAATCTGCACAGACTTGTATCTAGGGTGCACTGAAATTAACTGAATAAAATGCAATAATTGTTTTTTTGCAATTTGTAGTTGCTGTGGTTGTTTGGTTATTTTAACACATAGCTCCCAAATATATTTATTCCTTATTCTATTAATAATGGGTTGAGCTGGACCCATGACGGTTTTTTGAATCATTGGATCCAATGATTTTAAAAAATGATTTGCAGCTTCTTCTGCAATATGGTTTTCTTTATGCTTAAAAAGAATACTCATTAACCTACTAAAAGGGGGGTAAGCAAAGTGTTTTCTATTTTTGATCTCGAACTCATAAAATGTATGATAGTCATGGGTATGCACGAATGCTACAATCGGATGATTTGTTTGACTCAGTTGCATAATCACTTTACCTTGATCATTTTTTCGACCTGCTCTTCCACTCACTTGTTCCATCATCTGAAATGCCCTTTCATTGACCCTATATTGATTAAAATTTAATAAGCTATCACCGTCCACAATTCCCACTAAGTCTACATGTTCAAAGTCTAGTCCTTTAACTACCATTTGCGTGCCTACCAATACATCTATTTCTCTTCTTTCAAATTGCTGAATCAACTGATCATGTTCATTCTTCCCTTTAATATTATCCAAATCCATTCTTGCAATTCGGAGTTGTGGTAAAGCCAAAGCTAATTTTTCCTCAATTTGTTCTGTACCAAAACTCTTTTGCTTGAAACTTTGCTTTCCGCAGGCTTCACAAGTATGCACTACTGGATATGCTGCCCCGCAATAATGGCAAGACAACATATTTTTTCCTTTATGTAAGGTTAAGCTGACATCACATTGTTTGCAATGTGGGATCCAACCACAGGTTTCACAAATCATATAAGGCGCGTAACCTCTTTTATTTTGAAATAAAATGACTTGTTTATTTTTTGCAACTGTAGTTTGTATCGCTTCTAATAATTGTGGCGTTAAAATGGCAGACTGCTCGCTTTGTTTTTTAGTATCCACAATGATCATCTGAGGCAAAGCACCTTCGCTAAATCTTTCTTTTAAATGGTAGTAGCCAAACTTATTTTGCATGGCATTATAATAAGTTTCAATGGATGGCGTAGCAGAACCTAATACCACTTTTGCTCCCAACTGATTGGCGTAATAAATGGCAGTATCTCTAGCTTGGTATCTTGGAGCAGGGTCTTGTTGTTTATATGAAGCATCATGCTCTTCGTCAATAATGACTAGGGATAAATTATGATAGGGCAGGAACAAGGCCGACCTAGCGCCTAATACAATTTTAATTTCACCAGACTTAACTTTGTTCCAAATTTCAACTCTTTCGTTTGGATTGAATTTAGAATGATAAATTGCAATTTTACCACCAAAATATTGTTTAAGACGACGAATCATTTGTGCTGTCAATGCAATTTCAGGCAGCATATACAAAGCCTGTTGATTAGACTGAATGGCATGTTCAATTAATGCAGCATAAATCTGCGTCTTGCCACTTCCCGTGATGCCATGTAATAGATTAACAGAATGTGTTTTCATTTGTTCCTTAATGGAATCATAGGCAAGCTGCTGTGCGGCAGATAATTTGTGCAAATTTGTATTGCCTAAACTTGCATCCACTGCCAAACGGTCTATTTTCTTTTTTTCAACTATAAGTATACCTTTGTCAATCAATGCTTTTAGTTGTGCATGTGCAGCACCTGATTTTTCTAGCAATGCTTTTTGTTGCACCTGTCCTTCTGTTTTTTGAAGGTGTAAGAAAGCAAGAAGGAGGGCTAGTTGTTTTGGTGCCCTGGTCCAATCATTCATCAATTCTTCTAATGCAGTTTCTGAATGATAATTGGGGTGTAAATGCAATAGATTTTCTACTTTGATGGTATACTTGTCATGCATGGTTTCCTCTACCGAACAGATGCCCTTTTGAATGAGTTTATTAATGACTGGATAAACTGATTTTTTATCTAATAGCTTTTGTATTTCAACTAAGCTTAATTGTTTTTTTATTTGCAATGCCTCAGAAATGATATATTCTGTATCACTAAGATAAAGACTATCAATAGCTGCATCTTCATTTAAAATAAATATACTTTCACTAGAAATTTTTAAATGGCTTGGTACTGCAGCTTGCATGACTTCCCCTTCGGTACACATATAATAACTTGCCATCCATTCCCATAATTGCAATTGTGCTGGATAAACAATGGGCGCATCATCCAAAATGCCCAAAATAGGTTTAGGATTGAAGCCAGTAGGTTTTTCTGTGAGGATTTTTTTAATAATACCTGCATAACGCTTATTGGAACCCAGCATTACTTCTACACGCATACCAATCATCACCCCATCCGCAAATTCAGTGGGGATGGTCCATGTATAGTTCTTAGGTAGGGCTAATGGTATGATGATTTCGGCGTACATATAGGGCTACAAAAATACATTAAGAAGCTGGATAGTTGCGATATCTTCTCAAGCCATCATCCATCATTTGGTGTACCTGTTGCTTCAAAATTTCAACATCATCTAGGGTATAATTATCCACATACACAGTAGGTAAATAGACAATACGGTTTAAACCTGGACTAAGACTAAAAATACTACTAAAATGCATTCTGTCCATGGCGTCTACCATGAGTACTGGCTGAATGGGCACCTGCATTTCAATGGCTAATTTAAAGGCACCATTGTAAAAATCCTTTAATGGTTTTTCGTCCGTCATACTAAATGTACCTTCCGGAAAAATAAAAATGGATATTTTTTGTTTCAAGGCTTCTTTTAAATTCTGAAGACTTTGTGCTCTTTTTTCGGGGTTTGATCGATCCACCATAATCACGATATGTCTATAGAATAAACCGAATAACGGAATTTTTGAGGATTCAAATTTCCCCAAGGGTTTGATGGGTTGATGTTTTAGTTGAACAATCGGAGGAATATCCATGTAGGAGTTATGATTACCTACAAAAACATGTGCTTGATTAAAATGATGAACCCCCTCGTAAATTTCTTGATGTCGCATACCTATGAATAGGTACAATGTTTTAGAAAAGTAACGTCCAATTTTATAGATGCCAATGGTTAAATATCTATACCCCATTGGTAGTATGAAAATCATTGCAAATAGTGATATGATTGTCAAGCATGCAAATATGCATAAAGCGTAAATACAGTATAAAATTTGGAAAGGGCGAACAATTTTTTTCATCATAGCCACTAATATAATAAAAAAGGCTCGTTTGATATTAAAATCTAGATGAGGTCAACACGCATGGCATGTTCAATGGACGGACCCTGCTCAAAATGATGCTTTGGAAAGATGCCATACAATGAACTTCCTGATCCACTCATGCTAGCATAAATTGCACCTAATTGATAAAGCTTTTCTTTAATGGAAGACAGGGTAGGCTCGGCTTTAAAGACAGGGGCTTCAAAATCATTGATCAATAAAGCCTTCCATTCGGTTATAGGTTTTTGAATGATGGATTGAATGCTTTCTGATTTTGTATTTGGAGTCAATTGTTGAAATGCCCAAGCAGTAGCAATATGTTTACCTGGGTGTACTAATAAAAATTGGTAGTTGGATAGATCTAATGCAATAGGAGTTAAAATTTCACCTCTTCCTGCAGCATGACATGTTTTATTGTAAACGAAAAATGGACAATCACTTCCAAGTTGGCTTGCATAGTTGATCAATTGTTGGTCATTTAAGCCAAGCGAAAACTGTTGATTTAAAATAAGTAAGGCCGACGTGCCATCACTTGATCCTCCACCTAATCCTGCACCCATTGGAATATTTTTATGCAGATGTATTTGAACAGGGGGTAGATTAGGAAAATCTTTTTTCAAAAGATGGTATGCCTTTAAACAAAGATTTTGAGATGGGTCTCCTGGTATAGTAATGCCTGTTTGTGTTAATGTTAAATTATCTGCAGGTAAAATTTCTAAAGCATCTGAAACTGCAATGGGATAGAATACTGTTTCGAGTTCATGGTAGCCGTCTGCTCTTTTTGCAAGGATAGAAAGACCAAGATTAATTTTGCAGTTGGGAAATTGAATCATCCTAAGGCTGCTTTGGTTCATTGCGTTTATTGATTTCATCTCTGATATCAATGGCGCGGATATAATCTTCTTGTTCTAGCACTTCACTTAGTAATTGGTTTAATTCTGCTAATGAAAGTTTAGCTAAATCACTTCGCTCGGAAGTCTTAGTAATGGTAGCAGGCATATCCACTTTATCTGTTTTTTCGTTGGTTAAGCCAGCTTGATCCAAGATATGTTCATACACATAAACAGGACAACCAAAACGAACAGCTAAAGCCAATGCATCGCTAGTTCTACTATCAATTTCGATGGTATCGTTTGAATTATAACAAACCAATTTTGAATAGAAAATACCTTCCTGCAAATCACAGATATATACTTCCTGTAATTGAAGGTTAAATGCAGTCATGAAATTTTTCATCAAATCATGGGTCAAGGGTCTAGAAGGATGCATGTTTTCCAATGCAACTGCTATTGCCTGAGCTTCGAATCCGCCAATCACAATAGGTAAACGTCTCAAACCATTCACTTCTCCTAAAATAACCGCATAGGAATTGGATTGGGTGATACTGTGTGATAGTGCTACAATTTCTAGTTCAATTTTTTGCATAAGATGATTTGCCTTACAAAGTTAAAGCAAAAAAGCATTGATTTGAATTAGGCCTTTGATTTTTGTATGGCAGCTGTTAGGGCTGGTAAGACTTCAAATGCGTCCCCAACAATACCATAATCAGCCGCTTTAAAGAATGGGGCTTCTGGGTCTTTATTGATGACTACAATTGTCTTACTTCTGTTCACGCCAGCAAGATGCTGGATGGCGCCAGAAATCCCTACAGCGATATATAAATTAGGTGCCACTTGAACCCCTGTTTGACCCACATGCTCATGGTGTGGTCTCCAATCTGAATCGGATACAGGGCGACTACAAGCTGTTGCAGCGCCTAATACTTTTGCAAGATCTTCAATGATACCCCAGTTTTCTGGTCCTTTTAATCCACGTCCTCCACTCACTACAATATTTGCTTCTGTCAATGGAATTTCACCATCTACTTTATGCGTTGCAGTCACTTTGATAGATGCTGCAGGAATCGCAATAGACAATGCTTCCACCGATGTGGCGCCTTCATGCATATGTACTCCAAAACAATTTTGGTTGATAGAGATTACTTTAATTGGTGTATCGATATTGATTTCAGCAAACGCTTTTCCAGAGAAAACTGTTTTAGTCACTGTAAATCCATTGCTTGTATCTGGTAAACTATTCGCACCAGTCACAATACCTGCATGTAATTTTACTGCAACTGCAGGAGCGATGGCTTTTCCATTTAAATTATGGGCAAAAACTAGCACAGAAGCATTGGTTGCTTTAGCAGCATCTGTCAATACTTGTGTGAAAACTTTAGCATCAAAATGATTTAAGCTTGCATCCCCAACATGATGTAATTTTTGTAAGCCATATTTACCCAGGCTAGCTAAATCATCTGTTACTGTGCCAAGTAAAATACCTTCTGCTGTGACACCCAATTGCTTTGCAAGGGCTGCCCCATAAGAAATCGCTTCTAGAGAAGATTTTTTAATTTGTTGGTCTGCTTGATCAATATATATAAGTACCATTTTTTTAGATTTGAATTGTTTAGAATGCTTTTGCTTCTTCTTTTAATAATCTTACTAGTTCATCTACATTGTCTGCTGCAACTAATTTAACACCAGATTTTGCTGGAGGTAAATCATAAGTTTTTATAGAGGTGGTTGCTTGAACTACAATTGGCTCCACTACTTTTAATGGTTTTGTTCTTGCAGCCATGATACCCCGCATATTTGGAATTCTTTGTTCCGCCATGCCTTTTTGACAACTAACAATAGCTGGAAGGGCTACTTCGCATGTTTCTTCGCCACCTTCTATTTCTCTTTTTACACTAGCAGTGTTACCGTTTAAAACCATATGATTTGCAAGCGATACGAATGGCATATCCAATAAACCAGCTAACATAGAACCGATACAAGCACTATTGTAGTCAATGGTTTCTTTACCAGTAAGTATTAAATCGTATGCACCTTCTTTTGCAATTGCAGCAATTTGACTTGCTACTACAAATGAATCATTGCTTTGGATATTGATTCGTATGGCTTCGTCTCCACCTAATGCCAAAGCTTTACGGATGATAGGTTCAGCATCTGCTTCGCCAACTGTAACAAGGTGAATTGTGACTGATGGATCTTGT
Organism: Chitinophagia bacterium; assembly: GCA_009924165.1. Classification (GTDB taxonomy): domain Bacteria; phylum Bacteroidota; class Bacteroidia; order Chitinophagales; family Chitinophagaceae; genus Sediminibacterium. Next base: position 15,074 of record RFSD01000010.1, read on the forward strand.
TCTTTCATTTCGATCGCTCTTACTAAGGCATACCATTCATCGTATGGATTGATGATCCATTGAACGCCGTTTTCATCGAACTTTGTATTACCTTCGGTGAAGGCAATTTTAGATGTGGTGTCTGGTGTTTTGCTAATGCAAACTAATAACTTCATAGTCTAATTCTTTTTGGTTGTTTATGCAACTAATGCAAATATATGACAAGATGGAACGAATTGAAAGAATTATTGAATTTTTAAATCAACAACCGAAGGATAACTTTTTAAGACATGCTTTGGCTTTGGAGTATATCAAAATAGGGGACTTGCAAAAGGCAAAAGCCTTATTTATTGAAATCTTGACGGAGTCACCGGATTATGTGGGCTCTTATTACCATTTAGCAAAATGTTTGGAGGCGCTTTCTGAAAAAGAACTTGCCATTGAGTGGTATGAAAAAGGGTTGGCAGCTTGTAAATTGGCCAAGGATGAACATGCGCACAGAGAATTGTTAGCAGCTTACGAAGACCTTATTTATTAATCTTGTTGATTAATTTGATTCATTATAGTCGTCAAATTAAACAAGTAATACTTTGCAATTCCACTATTAAATTTATAAACTAAGTCTTTGACTCAATTTTTGGTCAATGAACTGAAAAAAATCTTCAGGCTTATAAGTACGCCATGCACTGATCTCCATTAGTTCGATGTACCTGTTTAATTTTCGCAATAAAAAATCATGTTGGGCAGCCGGATTAAAATTGACCAATACAGCCCATCCTTCCTCGTCCGCTAATTCTTCATAGAACTCCTCATAATAATCTTTATCTCCACTATGGAAATTGAATACATTTTCGGCAATTAAAATAAATTTAATGATGCCCTCGGCCATTAATTTATCAAAGACTTCCCGTTTTAATTCCATGATATCATTCTCGATGGTATCGTTCCATTCGCCAATGAATTCAATGATGGCAAATTTAGTATCATAGTCTGCGTACAATATTTTTAGGTACAATGTTTTGCTACCAAATTCATCCCATTGAGGATGGATATAATAATTGTAAACGGTTTGAGAAAACTCAAATTCACTGTAGGTTCTACCAAAAAAAATAGACCTTGTATCTGCTTCTGCAGTGTATAAATGTCGCCAATGATAATAAGGTTCTATGTCATGCATCTGAACCTAGTTTTTGCTATGGTATTCAATCAATCCATCCATAGGAGATTTCACAATTTTACCTAATTCAATTTCATAACCTTCTGCTAATTGTTTTAATACATCTTTAAAGCCATAAGCCACGCTGCCCACAAAATGAATTGGGTGCAACCATGACTCATTTAATTTATTCAGATGGGTAAAAAAGAAATCGTTCAAGCCATCTTCAATGATATTTTCGATCATATAATGGCCTCTGTTTTCTACTAAGAAATCAGTAAAGCTAGCGATATAACTATTTGGAGTTGGTTCTTTGTAAACTTTATTTAAAATGGCTGCACGATCCAAATGGTATTTCTTCTCAAACACATTCATCAACTCTTCGTCAAATGTGTTGTATAAAAAATATTGCAACACTTTTTTACCTAAATAAGCGCCGCTTCCCTCGTCTCCTAAAACATAACCTAAACCAGGGCTGTTTTTAGTGATTTTTTTACTATTGTAAAATCCTGCATTGGATCCAGTGCCTAAAATACAAACCACTCCTTTTTTATCCTGACATGCAGCTCTTGCAATGGCCATTAAATCGGTTTGGATATCTAATTTTGCATGCTTAAAAACGGCTTTTAAGGCCTTTTTTAATATGGCAACATTATCTGGATTGCTAAGCCCTGTTCCATAAAAGTACACAGCTGAAACTTTGCTTAAATCTGTTTTTTTCTGAAAGGTCTTTTCTAATAATTGTATAATCTCTGTTAGACTTAAAAAGTAGGGGCTAATGCCAGTTGTCTTAATGGTTTGACGCTTGCCGTTTTGTACTAGGGTCCAATGGCATTTTGTGGCACCGCTATCTGCTATTAAATAAGTCTTTTTCATGAGAGTTGAACTAGGACATGAAATTAGCCATTTCATTTTGAATTGATGTAAATTTGCCAAGAATTCATACAACATGCAACAAAATCAACCTCGATCGACCCAAACAAGTTGGGTAACCCCAATCCTCTATGCAGTCGTACTTTTATTGGGTATTGGAATAGGTATTTTTTTAAAGGGAAGTTTTTCGATTGGATTTCCATCATCCGATTCAAGTTCAGCAATGGATGAGATCATTGAATTGGTTAAATCAAAATATGTAGAACAAGTTAACTTGGATAGTACTCAAACCAAATTAGCCGATTTTTATCTCGGACAATTAGATCCCCATTCTGTATATATCCCACCTGCAGATTTAGTGGAGGCCAATGAACAATTACAACCTAATTATAAAGGCATTGGTATAGAGTTTCAACAATTCAGAGATAGCGTTTTTGTTGCTTATGTTTTACCTGGAGGTCCAGCAGCGAAGGGGGGATTAAAAACAGGGGATATTTTATTAACGGTAGATGATTCTGTAAAATTATCTGGTAATAAATTAGATGGTGAAGCAATTAAACGAAAAATAAAAGGCCCGGAGGATGAAAAATTAAAATTAGTGGTTTTGCGTAATCAAAAAAGATTGACTTTTAATTTACTTAGAGCATCGGTACCTGTTACGCCAATTGATGCTGCTTATATGGTGAGCGATACTGTTGGTTATATTAAAATAGACAAATTTGCGGACAGAACTTATGAAGCATTTATGCAAGCTTTGGAAACTTTATTAAAAAAAGGGATGAAATCGCTGGTGATTGATTTAAGAGGGAATGGGGGCGGATTATTATCAGAAGCCGTTGGTATTGCAGATGAGTTCTTGGCTGGTAATAAATTGATAGTTTATACAGAGGGGTTGCATGCACCAAGAGTAAATTATTATAGTAAAAGAGAGGGCTTATTTGAAACAGGAGGTATTACCATTTTGATGGATGAAACATCAGCTTCTGCAAGTGAAGTGTTAGCGGGCGCTTTACAAGATTGGGATCGCGCCAAAGTTGTTGGAAGAAGGTCTTTTGGGAAAGGATTGGTGCAACAACAATTCAGGTTATCTAATGGAGGCGCATTAAGATTGACTACTGCTAAATACTACACACCATTGGGGCGCAATATTCAACGCCCTTATCAAAATGGCAAATTAGCTTATGAGCATGATTTTATCGAAAGAATGACAGCATCTAGCAATGGGAATGTAGATACTGCATCTATTGGCAAAGCGTATAAGACGCCAAAAGGGAATACAGTATATGGTGGTGGAGGGATTATTCCGAATCAATGGTTACCAAATAATGCTCTGTATGCAGATTCAAATTACGCTAAACTTTATTTAGAAGGTAACATGAATGAATTTATATTACAATACTACCTTAAAGCACAAAATATATTGAATCAATACCAATCTGTACAAGCATTTGTTATAGGTTATGCTAAGCAAGACCTCACCAAATTATTGGATCAATATTTGAGATCGACCCAACAAAAAGGATTACCAAAATCTATGTTACAAAATCCACTTTTACAACAACAACTAGTCGCTTATTTAGCACGTTGTAAATGGTATAAGCAGGGGTATTATGAAGCCATTAATTTGATGGATAATAATTTTCAGACTGCTTTAAAAAATTAAGCAATTTACCTAGTTGCCTAGGGTAGAAAGGGGAGAAATTTTTCTGTTTGAACTGTCTTTAAAGTTGGGGCTGTATCATTTAATTGATGACCACTCAAGACTGTTTCATATTTTGATAAATAAGCATTTGTCATTTGAATGCTTGTGAAATTTTCCATCACATACTCGTGACAAATTTTTGGATCAAATTGATCTGCATTTTGAACAGCTTCCACAAGTCTGCTTAATGAATTGCTTGTAAGACCTACGATTGGTTGAATGATTTCTTTTAAGGAACCATAGGGTGTGCCAAAGACGGGGCATCCAAAGTAGAGGCTTTCCACAATCGATAATCCGAATGGTTCATTCCAAAGCACAGGGAAAATCAAACCTATAGAACCTTTGAGTAAATTATTTTTTGCTACGCCTCCAATTAATCCTTCAAATTGAATACGTGGATCAAAAGTGAGTCGAATGCCTTGGTTGAAATTGAATCTCTTTCCACCAATCACTCTAAATTTAATTTTTGCATTTTGCGCAATCTTAATAGCACCTCTTAGATTTTTCACACGCCATGCACCATCGCCTAAAAAATGGAAATAGTTTCTTTTTTGATTCAGCCCTGGGTCTCCATAATCTGCTGGGTCAATGCCATTGTGCACATAAGATGCACTGCCATATCTGCTTGCATGGTTTTTTGACACAAACACCGTATTGATATCCATTGGATTTTGGTCATTCGTATTGCCATGTAAAGTAAAAATATAAGGGATATTTGGCTGCTCATTGACCTTGCAGTTTAAATGCACCAAATCCACCCCTTGCGGTATTTGTTGATTAAATGGAATCGTATGATTCAATGTATGCACCCCGGTTGCAAAATCACAATAGGAGCCTGGACCCACCAAATAGGAAACCCGATGCCCTCTTTTAACCAATTCCTTGCCCAACCACCAGATCACCCTTTCGGTTCCCCCATATTGTTGAACCGGTATGCTTGTATTGTTTACGATTAGGATATGCATACTCAATATTACGATAAAAAAGAAGGAAAACGGACCGATTATACACTGGTCATTTTTTTTATGATTGCTTTTGAAAAAGTCTTAACTTCAAAACCTTAATAAAAATTTGATTGCATGAAAAGACTTTTAACCATCTCGGTCCTATTTTGTACTTTATTTGTACAAGCACAAATTAAAGCAACATCTGCTCAGGAAAGATTAAAATCAATTGACCAAAGAAAGCAATTGTTGAGCCGATCTACTTTAAACGAAACAGGTTTTAGAAATATTGGCCCATCTATTATGAGTGGTCGTGTAGTGGACATAGAGGTGAATCCTCAAGACCCCACTGAATTTTATGTCGCATATGCTTCTGGTGGATTATGGCAAACTAAAAACAATGGACAAAGTTTCACATCCATTTTTGATTCAGTGGATGTCTTAACCATCGGCGATATTGCAGTGAACTGGCAGAACAGACATATTTGGGTGGGAACGGGCGAAGTGAATAGTAGCCGTTCTACTTATGCAGGCTTGGGCGTGTATCGTTCAGCGAATAATGGAAAGTCTTGGGAATACCTTGGATTGCCAGAGAGTCATCATATTGGTAAGATTCAATTATCTGCTAAAGATCCAAATACTGCATGGGTAGCAGTACTAGGTCATTTATATTCTGAGAGTAAAGAAAGAGGTATTTATAAAACAACGGATGCAGGAAAAACTTGGAACCTAACATTGGCATCTGATGCAAATACAGGAGCCATAGATGTGGACATCGATCCGAGCAATGAACAAGTCTTATATGCTGCGATGTGGTATAGAACTAGAACCGCTTCTAATTTTGAAGAATCAGGAAAAACATCAGGCATCTTCAAAAGCACAGATGGTGGTGATCATTGGACTTTGGTGTCTACACCAACAAGTGGTTTCCCATCAGGAGATGGTGTTGGTAGAATTGGGTTGGCTGTGTATCCAAAAAATCCATCAATTGTGTATGCAATTGTAGATAATAATTTTCACCAACCTGATACTGCAATGCAAAGAGCTGCGGATACTTCAAGGTATGTATTAAGAGATTTTAAAACATTAACAGTAGATCAGTTCCTTGCTTTAGATGACAGAAAATTAAATGCTTTTTTAAAGTCTCCACGCAATGGTCTTCCAACAAAATACAATGCAGAAAATATCAAGAAAGATGTGCAATCTGGTAAATTAGCTCCTAATTGTATTTGGGATTATTTATATGACGCAAACACCGCTTTGTTTGAAACACCAATTTATGGTGCGCAAGTATACCGTTCAGACAATGCGGGACTTAGCTGGGTTAAAACACATGCAAAGCCTTTAGATTTATATAGCACTTATGGCTATTATTTTGGTAAAGTATTTGTGAGCCCAAGCAATCCTGATAAAATTGCCATTACAGGGGTAAGTGTTTTATTAAGTACCGATGGTGGAAAAACTTTCAATGCTATAGGAAAAGAAAACGTGCATGCTGATCACCACTTTGTTTGGATGAATGGCGCGCGTGATAGCCATATGATTATTGGTAATGATGGTGGATGTAATATTACTTACGATAATGGAGCGCATTGGTTCAAAGCCAATACTCCAGCAGTTGGACAGTTTTACAATATTGCAATCGATATGGCGAAGCCATATAATGTGTATGGTGGATTACAAGATAATGGTACTTGGTATGGTTCAAGTGCAACCAAGGAAAACTATGATTGGTATGATAATGGACAAAATCCATATACGATGATAGGTGGTGGAGATGGTATGCAAGTGCAAGTAGATTGGAGAGACAATAAGACAGTGTATAGTGGTTCTCAATTTGGTTTTTATAGCAGACAAAATCTAGCAACAAAGGAACGCAAAACAGTGCGTCCAATGCGTGATTTAGGAGAGCCTGCAGTAAGATACAATTGGCAGTCACCAATTTTATTGAGCCGTCATAACCAAGATGTATTTTATTTTGGTTCAAATAAATTCCACCGTTCAATGAGTAAAGGAGATAGCTTAGTTACTTTAAGTGCAGATCTAACAACCAATCCAGTACAAGGCGATGTACCATTTGGAACAACTACAACAATCAGCGAAAGTCCAATTCGTTTTGGGTTGATCTATGTAGGTACAGATGATGGTAATGTACAAATATCAAAAGATGGCGGTAATAGTTTTACTTTGATCAGTCAAAAATTACCAAAGGGTTTATATGTAAGTAGAGTGATTGCTAGTAAGTATAATGTTGCAAGAGTCTATGTAACATTGAACGGATATCGTAATGATCATTTTAATGCTTATGTATATCAAAGTGATGATTATGGAACTACATGGAAACAAATTATGAAAGACTTGCCATCAGAACCAGTGAATGTCATCAAAGAAGATGCAGTGGCTGAACAAGTATTGTATGTAGGAACAGATGGTGGATTGTATGTAAGTTTGGATGGAGGAAATAGTTCAATGGCTTGGACGAAAGGCTTACCAGCAAGTGTTCCAGTGCATGACTTAGAGATTCACCCAAGAGATCATGAGATTATTTTAGGAACGCATGGCCGTAGTTTATATGTAGCTAAATTAGATGCTTTAAGAAAGCAATTGAAATAAATTGTAGTTGAGATATAAAAAGGGCTAACTGGAATTCTAGTTAGCCCTTTTTTCGTTGAATACTTTTATTTATTTAAGCTTTTAAATAAGCTTGTTCCTTTTGAACAAGTAGATCAAATACTTTTTGTAAAATAGGGGAGTCGGTCGGGATATTTGTAGCATCTATTTTACTAACAGGAATAATACGTTTGGTAGAACTTGCAATGAATGCGCCTTTTGCAGTGTTGATTTCTTCAATTGTAATTGGTCTTTCTTCTATCGTGATCCCATTTGCAGATGCTTCTTCTAAAATATTCTTTCTTGTAATCCCTTTTAGTACTTGGTCCTTAGCAGTTACTATATGTCCTTTCTCAGAAATCATGAAAAAATTTGATCTAGGACATTCTCTGATCATCCCTTCGTGGGTATATAAAATATCTTGTCCACCAAACGCTTTTAATTGAGGTTGTAAGTAGATGGCCATCAAATAATCAGTCGTTTTTACTTGAGGCAATTGACGTTGGAAAGGATGACTCATTAAAATAAAAGGATTGATCGAAAATTGATTGGAAGGAACAGGTAAGGGCTGTTGAATGATGGTCAACCTAGGTTGTTCTAGTGCATAACCATCCGAACTGTCTCCGCCAGATACAATCAATTTAAGGCCAGAATAGGGCATATCATTTTTTGCCACTAATTCCATCACGATTTTCAATATGGACTCCTTTGATTGGGGCACATCCATATGCATGATTGCTGCAGAATTATACAAACGGTCTAAATGGTCTTCTACAAATAAAGGCTTGTTGTCCACCACCCTTAGGTAGTCAAAGATGCCATAACCCCTCTGAATCAAAAGGTCATTCAATGACATGCCGGTTTGGCTAAAAGAACTGATTTGTCCGTCGTAGTAACAACTAGTATTTTCCAAAATGGGTGTTTTAGGAGATGAAATTACTTAAAAAATTAGATATAAGGCTTTGATTCAATG
>RFSD01000091.1 GCA_009924165.1 Chitinophagia bacterium
CGTTATAATTTTATATTCTACCACAATCCATAATTTATGAAAAAGTTACTCTTGTTTGCCTTCTTATCTATTTGTTTTTTCGCAAACGCACAGGAAAAGTTAGGCTTAGGCATTAAAGTAGGTCAAAATTTTTCCAGTATTAATTCTGTAGCAGTTGATCGACATTCAGCTTCCTTTCACGGTGGAGTTACTTTTCAGGTTGGATTGACAGATAAGATAAGTTTGGTACCAGAAGTATTGCTTTCTCAAACTAAATTATCTACCAACCCAAATATTGTGGATGTATTAGGAGATAATAAATACAATCCCGAAACTTATCATTTGAGCTACTTAATGGTTCCTTTATTGGTTCAAGTAAAGCCTTTCTCAAACTTGCTTTTGCAAGCTGGGCCTCAATATGGCATATTAATAGATCAAAAGAAGGATGGTATTGAAAATGCGCAATTGGCTTTTAAAGAAGGGGAGTTTTCCTTTGTTGGGGGTGCAAAAGTCAACCTTGGCGGCTTTTTTGTATACGGCAGATATGTAGTTGGTCTACAAGATATCAGTGCATTGCAAGATCAAGCAAAGTGGAAGACAAGACAATGGCAGCTAGGTATTGGAATGAATCTATTTGGCTTTTAATACTTGCTTAAATTCAATGATGAATTGATTTAATTGTTGTTGCTCAATATTTTGCTGTTCAATAAAACTATTGTCTTTTAAGTCACCCACAATGGCGTCCATTTCGGCTTGGTTTTCGTACACCATTTTCCTAAATGGATTGGTATAATCTTTTTCTCTGGAGCTTTTTATCTTTTGTGTCACCTCTTCCTTAATGGCTTGATAACGGTCTAGCCATTCATTCAATTTTTTATTGCTCAATCCACTTATGTATACCCCTTCTAATAATTCCAGACAATAAAGTGCGTGCAAATTCTTTTTGCCTAGATACTTGTCAGTTTGCATTTGATAAAACGCATGTACATCATGCCAGCTATTGATTTTGTCAGATTTTATTTGTTGTAGCATGGTTTGAACCGATTTAGTTGGCATCAGCTGTCCCCCAATATTGCTCCATTCTATAGCTGCGCCAGATGTTTTGATAGCTTTAAGTTTTGTAGATAAATTTTTCATTCCATGCTGAGTCAATTTAATCATTAACTGGTCCATACCATACATGAAAATCATTTTTTCAAACATAGCAAATGCATCATGGCATTTAATTAGCCTAGTTTTACGCTTGCTATTTTCAAATCCATCTACAAAAACATCTAATTGGTCGATTTCTTTTTTATTTTTTGTAGTTAAAAGTTTGTAGCCTAATTGAATTAATTGATCTTCACCAATAGTGGTCGACTTTTTTTCTTTTAATAATTGCGCTTTTGCGACTGCTGATGCAATCACATCTCTGCCTTTCATTAATTCATTGACGCTATCAGGCGCCAAATAGTCGTACTCAAAATATTGGTCTATATTTTTTCTATTGTCTCTGTTTTGATATTTCCAGGCATTTCTTGCTAGGGCATAAAAATTATATAAAAACCAATAGCCAGGCATCACTACTAATTCGTCTTTTACATTATCATTACTTATCAATGAAAAAGGAATTGGTATATTCAATTCATAATTATAGTCTCCTTTATTTAAAATAGTAAAGCTTGGGAAAATAGAATTGTGCTTAATGCTCACACATAATCCAGGCCAGAAACCTCTACCCATAATCACTTCACCATCCGACCCACGGCTATTATGGTTGGATCCTAGTGTCGCACCAGCAGCAATATTACTTTGCCCCATCACGAGTGCAGCACAAAGGAATGAATTGTTATGGTGTTGTTCATGTGCAGGATAAATTAATGAGTTCAATACCTCACAGCAAGAGATAGTGGCGTTTGGTCCTAAGAAGGAGTTAATCAATCTTGCACCATATTTTAATTGAGAATAATCCGACATAATAAAACGAACTGCTTTAATGCCATAGAATACTCTACAACCATATCCAATAATTCCATTTACCAACTCAGATCCTTCACCAATCTGCGTCCTAGCAATTGCATTGGAATTGATGGTGATATTTTTTATCTTATTCGCACCTTTTAAATAAGCATCTGTGCCAATCCAAGTATCTTTAATGATTCTACAATTCTTAATAACAGTTCTATCTCCAATTTTTCCATAATAGCCGCGCTTATTGTCAAATTGCTTTTCGGTCAATTCGATGAACTTGTCTTGTAATACTTTATCATGCCTGTTTCTAGTCCATAAGTATGCATCTGCCGTGGTCATCCCATTAAAAGGAAGGACTTTTCTGCCTGTATTTTCGTTACATAATTCTAACCAAATTCTTACAGACTCCGATTCACCTTTTTTTAGAATACCATTCCCAAATTTTGCATGATTGGTGGTTACCAATTCATTCACATTATTTATAATTACTTCGTCTCCAATAATATAATGCGATAAATAATTGACACTATGAATTGCTACATTATTACCGAAATCTGAACTAATAATAGTAGAATTGTACAAACCAACAGGCACCGTCAAATCACTAAAGCAAAGACAGGTTGTTTCTAGATTGCCTATTCGAACCAATCCAAAAAAAGAGCAATTCTTAACCAGTTCGGGATTAAAGGCATTGGATACCAATAATTTTGACCAGTCGTCACTTGAATTCCCATTACGTACCAATATTTCAATTTCTAAAGCTGTAAGGGCACGGTATTCAATGCCACTTCTATTTTGTTGATTGCGTAAATAGTATTCGTCCTTACCCTTAGGCAGATCCTTTATGAAACCATAGCCTAATTGTTGAATCGCTACTTTCTTAATTTCATTCATCGTATACAATTTATTTAAACATGGTAGGATGCATTTCATCCCAACCAGTTGCTTTTTGATATTGGTGTGCAATATTTAAAATGGTGCCTTCGTCAAACAATTTTCCAACAAAGCTAATGCCAGTAGGTAAATTCCATTTTGCATCTAATCCGGTTGGTACACAAACTACGGGATGGCCTGTTAAATTTGTAATAGCCGACTGATTTCCGCCGCCTCTTGAAGGACAAATAATCGCATCATATTGTGAGATGATTTCATTCACTTTTTGCATAAGGATAGTTCTATGCCTTTGTGCATTGATATATTCCACAGCTGGAATAAACCTAGAGGTTCTGAATGTATTTGGCCAATCATTTTTTGTTTGTCTTGTTAAGGCATCATCTAATCCTGAACGCGTCATATCGTCAAATTGTGCACCAGCTTCTGCACCAATAACAATGTCCATGATATTGAACTGATACACACCACTATCCGGGAAATTAATAGGAATTAATTCAATACCCATTTTTCTAAATTGCTTCAACACTTCAAACTCTGAACGATTGGTGTCTTTAATTTTATCAAAATAGTTTTTTGCGTAAGCAATTTTGTAAGTTTTTAGATTTGTTTTTGGGGCGTAATTGAATGGCATATCAACAGCAGAACCATCTTTGCCGTCTGTACCATGTAAATAATTAAAAACAATGGCAGCATCATTGGCAGAACGTGTAATAGGGCCTACTTTATCTAAACTATAACTCAATGCCATTGCACCTGAGCGGCTAATGCTTCCAAAGGTAGGTCTTAGACCTGTCGCACCACAAGTTGTTGCTGGAGAAACAATGCTTCCCCAAGTTTCAGTTCCTATTGCAAATGGAACAAGGCCTGCAACTGTTGCAGAAGCTGAACCAGCAGAAGATCCCGAAGAACCAGTATTTAAATTCCATGGATTTTTTGTTCTACCTCCATACCAATAGTCGCCCATTGCCAATGCGCCTAATGTAAATTTAGCCACCAATACAGCGCCAGCGGCTTTCATTTTTTCATACACAAAAGCATCTTCTTGGATGGTTTGGTTTTGATAGGGTGCGGCTCCCCAAGTGGTCTTGGTATTTTTTACAGCAAATAAATCTTTTAATCCATAAGGGATACCATGTAATTGACCTCTGTATTTGCCAGCAGCAATTTCTGCATCTGCTTGTTTTGCTTGAGCAAACGCTAAATCTTCCTGAAGACTTATCACACATTGTAATGTATCTCCGTATTTTTTGATTCTATCAATAAAGAATTGTGTTAATTCAACCGAACTGATTTTTTTATTTTTAATTAAAAAAGCCAATTGTTCTATTGTATAAAAAGCCAATTCATTTTTATTCGCTGGTAGTGTAACAGTAGAAGGTACATCCCAAATAATAGGCTTTTGAACTTTGTTCAATTTCATATTTGGGAGAATGGCCGTATGCCAGAGACTGAGTGGTGTACTATTGTTCAAAGTCAATGCATGCATTGCTTTGTAGTTTGCTAAATTATCAATTACATCATTGAATAAGGAATCAATTTCCGAATCTGTGAATTGAAGATCAATTAATTTTGCACTGCTAAGTAGGTCTGTTTTTACAATAGGACGTTCTTGTGCAAATAGGGGGGTAGAGATAAGAACATTTAGGAATAAAAAACCAATGAGTAATTTTTTCATAACATACGATTTAGGTACTTATCTCAAAGATAATATTACCTAGTCGGTTTTGTATTGCTAAATCTTCTTTTTTGTCCTCCATTTTGACCGCCCTCTCTTGGTGCTCTTCCTCTGGTGTTATTGGGCTTGCCCCATCCTGCGTCTTTTGAGGTTTTATTTGCGTGAAACTGCTGCATTGGATAAGGATGGCTTTCAATCACTGGGATAGATTTGCCAATCAGCTTTTCAATATCTTTTAGAAATATTTTTTCTTCATAGTCACAGAATGAATAAGCTGCGCCAGATGCGCCTGCTCTCCCTGTTCTACCAATTCGGTGAACATAAGTTTCTGGAATATTCGGTATCTCAAAATTAATCACATGCGCCAATTCATCTACGTCAATCCCTCTGGCAGCAATATCGGTGGCGACCAAAACTCTAGTTGATTGGTCTTTAAAATTACTCAATGCTCTTTGTCTTGCATTTTGAGATTTATTACCATGGATGGCTTCTGCTGAAACATTATTTTTTACCAATAGGTTGACCACTTTGTCAGCACCATGTTTAGTTCTTGTAAAGACCAATACATTTTTGATGTTTTGGTCTTTCAACAGTTCCATTAATAAGGAATTCTTATTGACTTTATCTACAAAATAAACTGATTGATCAATAATTTCAACTGTAGATGAAACGGGCGTAACAGTGACTGAGCTTGGTTTATTTAAAATAGCATTTGCTAAACTCACAATTTCTGGAGGCATGGTTGCAGAGAAGAAAAGCGATTGTCTTTTCTTTGGTAAGACTGCCAATAACTTTTTGATATCATGCACAAACCCCATGTCAAGCATACGATCTGCTTCGTCTAAAACAAAATATTCAACATCTCTTAAACTTAGATGACCTTGATTCATTAAATCCAATAATCGACCTGGTGTAGCAATCACCACATCCACGCCATTTCTGAGTGCAGTTACTTGAGGACCTTGACCAACACCGCCAAAAATTACGGTACAATTTAATGGGGTATGTCTTCCATATGCTTCAAAATTTTCTGCGATCTGAATAGCCAATTCTCTTGTTGGCGTTACAATTAATGTTCTAATTTTTTTACGCCTCTCTGCAGGTTTATGTTGCAGCAATAACTGTATAATAGGAAGTGTGAAAGCGGCAGTTTTACCTGTTCCGGTCTGTGCGCAACCAAGTAAGTCTTTTCCTTCTAATATAATAGGGATGGACTGCGCTTGTATTGGCGTTGGGGTCGTGTAGCCTTCTTCGAAAAGGGCTAATAGGATAGGCTCAATAAGGCCTAATTCTTTAAAATTCGTACTCATAATGGACTGCAAGGTACGACATTTTAAACGGAGCCTTATTTATTGGGCAAAAGGCTGTACTTACGCATCTGCTGGTGCATGATTTTGAACCAAAGCGGAGGGAAGAGAGAAAGGATGATCATGCCAGGATAACCGGTTGGCATTTGTGGCGCTTCATCCATATTTCTTAAAACCTGGTACTTACGAGACGCCATATAATGATGATCGCTATGTCGACTGAGTTCAAATAACATCAATCTTCCAATAATATGATTGCTATTCCAGCTATGATGAGGTTTTACTCTTTCAAATAATTCACCAGCGCCTTTTTCTCTTTGTAAGCCATAATGCTCAATATAGTTGACAGTTTCAAGTAAGATGGCACCAATCAAAGCTGCAAGTATAAAATAGGCTGTAATCATGAAGCCGAAATTTATAAAGACCAAAAACACTAGTCCAATTTGAATCAATTGAAACAAAATCATTTCATTGAATACAATTGGTAAGGAGCGTTGTTTCTTTTTTGCATCCTCGATCGCGATATGCCAAGCACTTAAATAAGTTCCAATAAAAGTTTGTATCCAAAATGCGTATACAGATTGTTTGAATTTTGCTGTACTAGGATCATCAGGCGTTGCTACATGTTTATGATGTCCTTTATTGTGTTCGATAAAGAAGTGCATGTATAAGCTTGTAAGCAATAAAGATTTTGCTAAAAATTGTTCAAATTTATTAGTTCTATGTCCTAATTCATGTGCTACATTAATTCCAAATGCGCCACACAATAAACCCATCCCAATGATGCTGCCCAAAGTATCTAAATTAGATTGACTAGAACCAATATGGGTTAAAAAAGTGTATAAAACAAAATACTGAATCGGCACAGTGCACCATAGCACAACATCATACCATTTATTGGCTTTGGCCAATTGCTCTTCGGCTGTATCTAAATTAGCCGGATTAGGCGCAATAAACAATTCAACTAATGGTACCATGAAAAATGTATACAGTAATGGAGTCCAAGCATACAATCCAGATTTTGTAAAACTTAAATAGCCTAAGATATACAATACAAAAGGCGTGACGTATTTAAAAATT
>RFSD01000092.1 GCA_009924165.1 Chitinophagia bacterium
GAGCTACAATTGTAGCTCCTTTTTTTGCTCAATGATAATCGACCTTATCTTTTTGGAAATTATTTATACAATTGGTTAAATAACATTTTATAAGTGGAATGTGTTTGACCTCTAAATGTAATTTCTGGTCCATACACATATACTTTTCCTTTCCCAAATTTTGCTTCAAAAGCGGCAACGCCATCTTGTAAGTAAGCTTGTCCAAATGCCCATCCGCTTCTTAAAGTTTTATCTGATGCGAACCAAGCAAGCGGTGTGATGGTACCATTAGCAATGGCATCGGGCTGCACTTTAAATACAGGGCTATTGTTAAAGTAGACATCTGCTTTATTTTTCATACCCCAGTTGGCTTTTAGTGAAGGTGCAACAGCTACTTGTAAGATACTTCCTGGGATATAAAATTTCTCACCTGGAAGCGTGCGCTCTTTGCCGTTATTCATTTCGGTAATGGCATTTTTAACGGGTAGTTTAAAATGGTAGGCAAGGTTGGCGCTCGATCCTATTGTAATCACTGTTCCTCCTGCTTCAACAAAACTCTTTAATGCAGGAATGGATTTTTCGGCTGTAATTTTTCCAACCATTGCATGAAATTCTGCAGGGATCTCGTCTAAGTTAGGTTCCCTTTCCTCATAAGGAGAAGCAGGTCCTTCAACCATTGCTGGAATGGCACCATCTACAAAAACTATGGCATCAAATTTCTCTTTTAAATTGCCTGCATTGATTTCTTTTGCGTACAATAATTTAAAATCAAAATGGTGCTGCTCTAAAATCCATCTTACCCAACCAGAAGGCATAGAACCACCATAACGATCCCACAATCCAATTTTTAATGTTGAAATTTTAACGGCGTCTGTAGGAAGACTTTCTACTGCAATGAAATTTAAACCTGCTTTTGCAATGGTTTCTTTGTCTTTTGATTCATCTGCCATTTCGAAATAAAATCCTTGTTGATTTTTATAAACATTTTTACCTGCTTTTAATAAATCATTGATTTTAATAAAACTATTATTGTCATTAGATTGGATCGCATAAAACTTATTGGCATTACCAGGTGAAAGTAATACGGTGCTTTTTACATTTTGTAATTGACCATAAGGAATGGCTTCAAATGGGCCATTAAAATCATCTAAGATTCTATCAAACTCAACACCCATGGTATATGCAGGCGTCCATCCTGCTGCATCATAAGGACGCACTGGAGGTCCACCTGGATATAAAAAGTCATTCGGGTGATCCTGAGGATCAAACATATCCAATACATGGGCTCTAAATGCTTGGTTCGTTCTTACCACATAAGAACCTGCTGGATAATTTTTTCCATTCACCACAAAGTCATTGGTTGCTTTATGTACTTTAATACCACTTTGAATTAAAATATTGACAAATGCAACTGCACTACTCGTTTGGATTGCAGGAATAATATAACCTCTAGGATCTCTTAATGCAGGCGCTTTATAGACTTTGGCATAATTTTGTAATGCAATACTATCTACACGCGTATCTCTCTTTTCTGTCTTTAATTGTTCGGTTAACATTTCAACCTTATTTGGTGAAAGGGTCCAATTGTCTCTGTTGCCTGATTCAATGGCTTCTTTACCCATTCGATACATATTCATTAACACTTCGTCTTTATGTCTTGCTGCATAATTGAGTACAGCATAATTTAATGAAATAGAATAATCGATTGAATTTTTGAAATACCATTTTTGTGGTGCTATTGGAAAAGGCAATCCACTATTTGGAATCAATCTTTGAGGTACCAAAGGAATATTCATTGGGGTTGGACTACCAATGATCTCTGTTAAAATACCAACAATATTATGGTAGTAAGCAGTCGTTCTTAATCCGCCATTCCACCAAGTAGAATAAACTGATCCACCTTTCATAGTGTAGCCAGGTTTTTGTTCTGCATTTAAACGGCTACTCATTGCAGCACCCATTGCGTCTAAGCTTGTAATCAATAATGGACTATAAACATAATTAAATGGATCTCTGTAAGGAGGGCCTGCTACAACGGTTCCAGCCGGACCTGTTTGATGGTGATTGTATAAAATTTGAGGCATCCACTCAATATACTGTTGACGACTCATGTTTTTTGATTCACTCATGTTCATCATAAAAAAGTCACGATTATTATCATGCCCAATATATTTTTGATACAAGCGTGGCAATGCTGAAGTTGATCTTTTTAAAGTATCAGTGTTACGCATATACCAATTTGAAACTAATTCTTGTCCATCAGGATTTGCGTGTACAAATAATATGATGGTATTTTTTAAAATATTTTTTGTTTCATCATCTTGTCTTGTGATGATCTGGTACATAGACTCTATCCATTGATGAATACCCACCACTTCGGTTGCGTGTAATCCACCATCAATCCATACTACAGCTTTCCCCTCATCAGCTAGTTGCTTCGCATCTTCATCTGATAATCCTTCCGCTCTTGCTAGCTTTTGCGAGATCGATTTGTATTTTTGTAATTGCTTGATATTTTCGGGACTAGATACAACCATCATATAATGGTTACGACCTTCCTCCGTTTTACCCATTGTCACTAATTTAACTTTGTTAGAACTAGCTTCTACTTTCTTTAAATAAGCTTCTGTTGCTGTGAAAGTGGTCAATTTATAATTGTCACCTATATTAAATCCAAAATGACTTTTTGGACTAGGGACAGATTGTGCAATAAGTTGAACACTTAATAATAGCACAATACCGAGCACAGATAGAATACGACGCATAGAGTTGTTTTTTGTTCAAACTAAAGTTAACTAGGTAGGTTTGAATTTTAAAACAAATTTTATGAATGGATTCGGGGTATACTATTGAATTCTGTATAACATGATCTGAGCGCTTGGGGATCCAGGCCTTGAAGGATTGGTCAAGTTACTTGTTTTTAATAATTGTGTCTGATTATGCTTGATACTAAAAAATATTTCTAGATAATCATCCTCCCCAAAGACCATCATTGCTTGTCCCGAAAAAATATTTTTGACACCTACGGCACCAGTTAAAAATTGCCGCAGGGTATTTGGATATGCAGCGCCATTGCGTCTAATCCAAATACTGATTTCGTCATTTGCAACTTGAGTATTTGAAACTTGGAGGCTATACTGAACAAGATAGGTTCCCGATTTTACAACAAGTATCCTAGTTGGATCCATACTAGAGTTAAGCCCAATTGCTGTTTGATGTAAAACAACGGTATCGCGCCACTTGACTGCCGTGGCTGTATTGATCAGTGCTGTTTGCCTTGCGGTATCTGTAAACGCACCAAAATGTATTTCAACTGGTAAAAAACCTAATCCAATGGCAAGCTCTGAACTAGTTATTTCTCCTTTATTCAACTTTTGATTGATCCTATTGCTTAAACTCGATGTATCTTTTTTATCTAATTTAAATGCCAATGCTTGGGTGGATGCTTTGCTTAAAATTTTAAGACTATCTGGAACGTTATTGACTTTATCAATTTGCATTGCCAATTTCAAGGCCGATAGATTATTTACGCCAGTGCCTCCCTGTGGTATACTTAATACACCTTCTAAATTTTCTGCCAATAAATGGTCTGCCGAAAAAGCATAAGCGGTATATTGAATTTGTTGTTGTCCAATACGAATAAATTGTAAATGATTGTTAGGATCAATTTCTACACGAATAAAATAAGTACCTGCAGTCCAATTTATTTTTTCAAATGTGCCAATGGTCACAATTTTAGCAGGCTCTGAATTTCCAATTAAAATTGTAAACAAACCCAGCGGACTTGTGGTAACAGATTTTATTTCCTGATACAATAGCTCTTCGGTCGTAGTATCTTTTAAAATACTGATTCTAATTTGTATTAATTTATTAGGCATAATCACGCCATTGCTTGTTCGCGCAACCGCCTGAAACGCTATGCCCTTTTGGTTTTGACTCAGCCCAATATGACAATAAAGTATTAAGAAAACAAGTAAGATAGATTTCACGGTTTAATAAATTTTATATGCTTGATCCAATAATTATTTTTGTTTTCAAAACTTAAAAACTCTGGTAAATAAAATACTTGCATGATATAGACTCCGCTAGACAGCCTATTCATATCAATGTGTATTCCAGCATAACCACTTCTGTATTTTGTTGGATCACTAAGAATGACTTGACCGTGCAGATTATAAATTGTATATCCAAATAAAATCAGATCGGGTTCCTTTGAAAAAAGCAGCATCGCATCTCCACGAACTGAAGTTCTTAATTCAATACTAGGATTATATTTACCTTCTAATCCATCCTTGGTAAAACGATTGATACTTGGTTGTAAAAAACCTGCACTAAAATGATACTGATTCGATTGGTCTAAGGCCAAGGCAGTCAGTCCAAGATCCAGGCGCCAATCTACTTGCAAGCCATCCCCCTTTGTAGTCACAAAATAATCGGCAGCAAGGCTAACTGTTTGAATTGGCAATTGTTGTCCATACAATAGCGGAATAGCCAATTGAAATAATATAATTAGTGAAAGCTTATAAGCATTAAGATATCGCATGGGTTAAACCTAGCCATTCCAAATACTTATTTTTCAAGTATTTGTACTTTTAACTGCTAAAACCAAAAAATTTCTATTGTATTGATTTTAAAATCATATCCAATTAAGATATTGACAAAAAATATTTAACTTTATTGCGTGAACTTAATTAAAGCGAGTATGAGGTATAAAATTTTGATATTAGGCGTAAGCCTTGGCTTTCTTGGTTGTAGCAAAGGTGGAGACAGTCCTGCACCCACGCCCCCGCCTCCTGTAGTTGTGGTTGAACCAAGTTTAACTGCGGCAAATGGTGTAACAGTTGATATAGATCCTGGCACTAATAATATTTATGCACATTGATACTAAATTGATAAGAGTTTCAGACAATACCAATGTCTTCACAAATAGTATTTCCTCAACTAGTCTAACGAACCCAATTACTGTCACTGGTTTATTACCTGGAGTGTTATACAACCTTTCAGTGGTAGTTACATCTAAAACTACCGCATCGAATACTAAAACAATAGAATTCAAAATGGCCGCAAAATAGACTAACTACTTATAAAATATTGATCCCTTATCTTTTTGATAGGGGATTTTTTTGTATCTTATATCTTCAAATTTATTGCATCATCATTATAAAAATTTACTATGCCAATTCAATTCATTAAACGCATATTGCTATGTGTTTGTTTACTAAGTTTTTCTTTGCCCATTTTTGCGCAAAAAAAATACACCGAAAAAGATTTAGCAGCCTTAAAGCAAACCTTAATGCAGACAGTAGCTGGTAAGGCTAAAGACGTACAAGTGATGGTAGATCAAATTTTTAGTTTTGCCGAATTGGGATTTCAAGAAGTAGAAACTTCAAAATATATCACTTCTGTATTGACTAAAAATGGCTTTACAGTAGAAAACGGCATTTCAAATGTACCAACTGCTTGGATGGCTAAATGGGGATCTGGATCTCCAGTGATTGCATTAGGAAGTGATGTAGATTGTATTCCTAAAGCCTCTCAAAAACCAGGCGTAGCTTATAAAGCACCAATCGTGGAAGGTGCACCCGGTCATGGTGAGGGACATAATTCTGGACAAGCTGTGATTATTTATGCAGCGATTGCGATGAAAGAATTAATGGAGCGAGAAAAATTACCAGGCACCATTTTAATTTGGCCAGGTATTGCTGAAGAATTAGTTGGTACAAAAGCATGGTATGTACGTGATGGTTATTTTAAAAATGTAGACGCTTGTATTTTCACCCATGTGAGTGGTGATTTTACTTCAAGTTATGGCGACAATGGAGGCAATGGTTTAGTGAGTGTGCGATTTGATTTTGAAGGAGAAGCGGCGCATGCAGCAGGTCAACCATGGAGAGCAAAAAGTGCATTGGATGCCGTAGAATTAATGAACGTGGGATGGAACTTTAAGAGAGAGCATCTTAAACCTACGAACAGATCACACTATGTGATCGTAGATGGAGGAGACCAGCCAAATGTAGTTCCTAGCAAAGCAAGTGTATGGTATTATTTTAGAGAACGCACTTATGAAGATATCAAGATGAACTATGAATCAGGTATCAAAATTGCACAAGGTGCAGCGATGATGACGAATACAAAAATGACACATCAAATGTTAGGCACTGCATGGCCTGGTCATTTTAACAAACCACTTGCAGAAGCGATGTATGCGAATATTAAAAAAGTAGGTATGCCTGTTTGGGACGAAAAAGATATTGCATTGGCGAAGGGTGTTCAAGCTTTAGTAGAAGCACCTAAGAAAGACCAACAAGGCAATCCAATTGATGGATTGAAAACGAACATTGATTCTTTAAAAGGATCTGTGGCATTTTCATGGGGTGGAGGATCTGATGATATTGCAGATATTTCTTGGAACCTGCCAACCATTGTATTAAGGTATCCAGCAAATATCCCAGGTACAAAAGGACACCATTGGGCAGATGCCATAGCCATGGCAACACCAATTGCGCACAAGGGATCTTTAGTGGGTGCTGAAGCGACTGCGATGACTTTATTGGATTTATTTACTAAGCCTAGTTTAGTAGCAGATGCTAAAAAATATTTTAAAGAAGTTCAAACTAAAGATGTGCAGTACATTCCTTTTATTACTAAAGACGATCCTCCAGCAATTCATTTGAATAAAGAAATTCAAGGGGCATTTAGAAGTCAACTTGAAAAATTTTATTATGATCCAAGTAAGTATGGTACTTATTTAGAGCAATTGGGGATTGTTTATCCAACCATTAAATAGTTTAA
>RFSD01000093.1 GCA_009924165.1 Chitinophagia bacterium
GTGATGTCATAAGTCATTTAAAATGGTAGCAGCATTTATTTGAGTTCAAACTAAAAAACAAACCGAATTTATTCGGTTCGTTTTTATTTATTTTGTATCTTTGACCCATCATCAAGAAGCCTTTAGTGGCTGCCAACCGAGAGAGTCGAACTCCGCGGTGGTAAAATCGATGAGGACTTACTGTCAAACCCAAAACGTAATCTCCTTTATCCTTTTTCTTGGTCTGATTTATTAAATGAATTTAAAATCAATCATGACATGTCTGCATCGAAGCAAAAAATAGAAAAAGAACTGAATAAGCCAAGTAAAGTCAATAATAGTAAAATCAATAGAAGTGAAGCCAAGACGGGCGTTTCTAATGATATGCAATTGTTTATTGAATCAAGTACTCCCTTGAAAGCCAAAGGGAAGTTGCAATTGACTTATTTAAATGAACAATTTGAGGGAAGCTTTATCGCCACTCCTAATTTAATAAAGTTAAAAACCATTCAACCATTTAAAGGCATGGTGGCTGCAGTTGGATTGGAGCCAGAAAGCACCAGTCCATTTTTACAAAACAATGGTGGTTTAAGTAAAGTTGGTCAACAACAAATCTACTTTTTGGTATTTGATATCTTCCATTTGTATAATTTATTTCGCTTAAAGCCACAAGCATTACTAGCATTGTATCAGGAAGCATTGGCGATTTTAAAAACAAAAGGGGAAGTGGTTGAATTTGGTAAAATAGATCCAAGTTCTGATTTAGGGAATAGCCTTGCAAAATGGTTGCATACTCAAGTGAAACAAAAATTTAAACATAGTTATTGTTCACCCAAGGGTTTGCTTTATAGTTTTCAAAATTTATTGAAACTCTATTCAAGTTATTTTAAAGTGGCATCTCCTAGCAACTAATATAATCATCTCCTTGACCAAAAATATTACCAAGTAAATACTTAGCCCTAGCTACTTGTTTTTCATTACCTATTCTGAATGTTTCTGCTAAAGCAAGTAGATCATATAAGATAGGATCCAATTTGACTGCTTCAATTACATTAGTATAGAGTGGTTCAATCAATAAACCTCTGGTTTCCATGGTTGGGTCTGGCCAAACCAAATTATTTTCATTTGGGAAGTCATCACTTAATATTGGGGCAGAGGTAGCTGTTGGAATCCCCTTTGCCAATGTGCCGGCTTGTACAGGAAACATATACCTAAGTCCATAAACCAATAACCCGAAAAAGGCTGATTTCTGAATGGTTTTCTTATCTATACCAATCAATCCAGCGTACAAAGATCGATTCAAGGACTCTGATACCTCTGACTGACTGATGAATAAACTACTTGAAAGGTCTTTATTCCGCCAATCTTCCTCCCCTAAACTAAAAATTTTTAGGAGCACCACGATATCTTGCGGGCGCATTCCTTTATGTGATTTCATGAGTTAAAAATACATTTTTTCTAATAAATTCACAAATCGCGAATTAAGAATTTAATTATTCCTCTTTCAAATTTTCCAATAGGATTATGATAAATTCCCGCAAAATTGGCCATGGTATAATTTGTTAATTTTGTTCATTTTTTGTCGATTTTCATCAAAAAAACCCCAATTCGTAATCATTTTGGCTATAAAATCGCTAATTTGTCGTTCTTATGATCGGATTTCAATTTACCCCATTTAAGGCTGGCGACAATAGCAAAACCATGTTTGAGCAAATGCTCGACCTGTTTACTGAACTATTGAATTACACCAATGGGGATGCTACCGAAGCCTTAGACTGGCTCAATCAATTAGACCGAAAACATAAATTCACCAATAACGACTATGGGATGGGTGATTTTATCGAAGATCTAAAGGAAAACGGCTATTTAAAGGAAAATGGTCCAGATGGAACTTTTAAAATTACATCCAAAACAGAGCAGACGATCCGCAAAAAAAGCCTGGAAGACATATTTGGGAAGCTTAAAAAAGGGAGCAAGGGCAATCACCAAACCAATAAAACTGGACCTAGCGCAGAACTTAGTCCAGATACAAGGGCCTATCAATTTGGAGACAATATTGACCAGGTAGATTTTACTGAGAGTATCCGAAATGCACAAATCAATCATGGGGTAGATCATTTCACAATGGAAGAAAACGATTTACTCATTCGTGAAAGTGATTTTAAAACACAAACTTCTACTGTATTGATGATAGATATTTCACATTCTATGATTTTATATGGCGAAGATCGTATCACTCCAGCAAAAAAAGTTGCGATGGCTTTATGTGAATTAATCACTACTAAATATCCTAAAGACACCATCGATATTGTTGTATTTGGTAACGATGCATGGAGTATTGAAATTAAAGATCTTCCATATTTACAAGTTGGGCCTTATCATACCAATACGGTTGCTGGTTTAGAATTGGCAATGGATTTATTGCGTCGTCGTAAAAATCCAAACAAGCAGATTTTTATGATTACCGATGGTAAACCTACATGTTTAAAAATTGGTTCTAAATACTATAAGAATAGTTTTGGATTAGACCGAAAAGTAGTAAATCGTTGTTTAAATTTGGCGGCGCAGTGTAAGAAGTTAAAAATACCAGTAACAACTTTCATGATTGCATCCGATCCTTATTTGCAAAAATTTGTGGAGGAGTTTACAGAGATGAATCATGGTAAAGCATTTTTCGCATCTTTAGATAAACTAGGAAGTTTTATATTCAATGATTTTGAAAGTGGAAAGCGAAAAACAGTATATTAAAATGAAAAAAGAAGTGGCGAATAAAACAGCATCTGAATCTAAGAAATTAGTGGGCATTGAAAAAATCAATACCCTTGGTCAATTAATTAAATCTGGTTATCAGTCTAAGTCCATCAAAGATGAAGTGCGCGATAATTTAATTGGTTGTTTGCAAAATAAAGAAAATCCTTTCACGGGTATTTTAGGTTACGAAGACACGGTTATACCAGACACAGAGCGTGCACTATTGAGTAGACATAATATTTTATTTTTAGGATTACGCGGACAAGCTAAAACTAGAATGGCACGTCAAATGACAGACTTGTTAGACGAATACATTCCAGTGATAATGGGCAGCGAGGTGAATGATGATCCATTGAAACCCTTGAGTAAGTTTGCAAAGGATTTGATTGCAGAACACGGAGACGACACGCCAATTCATTGGCTACACCGATCTGAGCGTTATGGCGAAAAGCTAGCTACGCCCGATGTAAGTGTAGCAGATTTAATTGGCGATATTGATCCAATCAAAGCGGCGAATTTAAAATTGAGTTTTTCTGATGAAAAAGTAATTCATTACGGCATTATTCCAAGAAGCAATCGATGCATTTTTGTGATCAATGAATTACCAGACTTACAAGCAAGAATTCAGGTGTCTTTATTTAATATTTTACAAGAAGGCGATATTCAAATACGTGGTTTTAAATTGCGTATGCCTTTGGATATTTTATTTGTCTTTACAGCGAATCCAGAAGATTATACCAACAGAGGTAGTATTGTTACACCGCTAAAAGACAGAATTGAAAGTCAAATATTAACACACTATCCTAAAACCTTAGAAACTTCTTTAGCGATCACCGAACAAGAGGCAGACATTTTAGAAGCACAAAAACAAAGAGTGGATATTAGTGATTTAATCAAGCGTTTGATTGAACAAGTTTCTTTTGAAGCAAGATCGAATGAATTTGTAGATAAGAAAAGTGGGGTCAGTGCGCGTTTAACTATTGCAGCATTTGAAAACGCCATTAGTTCTGCGGAGCGTCGTGCGATCATCCACAACGAAAAACATACTTATGTTTGGATCAGTGATTTAATGGGCATCATTCCTTCTATCACTGGAAAGATTGAATTGGTTTATGAGGGCGAACAAGAAGGTCCTTATGAGGTTGCGTTGAATTTATTGAATAAATCAATTCGTACGCAGTTCATCGAATACTTCCCCAACCCTGAATTATTGAAGAAAAAGAAAATGGTCAATAAAAAGGGAGAAGAAAAAGCCCTAGACAACCCATATAAGGCAATTACTACTTGGTTTGATGGAGGTAATCATCTGAACCTATTGTTGGATATGAAAGACGCAGATAAGATCATTGCTTTATACAAAGTGGATGGCTTATTTGGTTTGGTAAAAAAATACTATCCACAAGCCAATGAAAAAGAAGCTGCTTTATTGATGGAATTTGTTTTACATGGTTTAGCTGCTTTTTCATTGATCAATAAAAAAATGATTGACGGCAAGATTGAATTCAATGATTTAATGAGTAGTATGATGAATTTAGGAAGCTTTGGCGAAGAGGATGAATACAATGAATCGGATTATCAGTAAACATAGGCTATGAATTATCTACATAAAGCCATTTTAAAAATTGTATGTTTTTTATGTTGTGCATTTTGTATTGGACTGTCTAATTCAAGACTTCACGCACAACCATTTAAGCAAGAAATCCTTCAATTTCAAAAGTCAGATAGTATTGTCATGCCGCCCAAGGGGCAAATTGTATTTGCTGGTAGTTCCTCTTTTACAAAGTGGAAAGATGTAGCCATGTATTTTCCAGGATATCCAATTATCAATAGAGGATTTGGCGGTGCTTCATTGGTTGATCTGATTTATTATGTAGACGAGGCTATCATAAAGTACCAGCCTAGTCAGGTTTTTATTTATTGTGGTGAAAATGATATGGCAGATGTGGACACAGTAAGTCCAGCAACTGTATTAGATAGATTTAAAACCTTGCATACAATCCTATTAAATAAATTACCAAAGTCTACTAAAATAATTTTTGTTTCTCTTAAACCAAGCGTTGCCAGATGGCATTTAGAATCAAAATTTTTGGAAGCGAATAAATTAATCCAAGCTTATATAGGCACACAAAAAAACATCCAATACTTAGACGTACATAGTTTTATGTTGGATGAAAATAAAATGGTACTTCAGGATATTTTTATTGCGGACAAATTACATATGAATCCCAAAGGATATTTGATCTGGCAAAAGCAATTTGTGCCCTATTTGACAATACCAAAATAGTTAATTCGAATCTTAATTAAACTATTTTGACTTATCTAATTTAATTTTTGTAAACACCTGTAAGTGAGGTAGGGCAAGCACTGCAATGCCTATAAATAAAAGCGGCATGACTTCTTTGATACTCCATGCTTCTAAAGAAAAATAGATAAAAACAATAATGCCTGTCCACGCAACTACTGCATAGGGGATAGCTTTGGTGAGTAATTTTTTCCATCCAAGGAAACTATTTTCCATTTCAAATTCCTGCCTTATTTTATCAAAAGACAAAATAGAATGCCATAATCCAAAATAAAAACTAAAGCACAACCAAAGTGGTAATAGCATATTTAAAATAGTTAAGCAACCAATTTGCATCACTGCAAAAAAGAACTGCTTGGTATCTGAGAAAAAGTATTTGTGTGAAAAGAATAGTATGATATGCAAACCTACAAGTGTAGTCTGAGAAATGGGCAATACGATGTTTGCATAATGGATATATTCGTTCGCCTGCATTTTAGATTGTCCTAGTAAAACAAATACATCGATAGCTGTATAGATATTTTTACTAAGCAGGAATAAAATCCAACTAAGGCCTAAAATACTATAACATAATTTATGAATCCCGTTATAGCTCTTCCCCAACCAATCAATTTCCCCAAAGTGGAATGCTGTTAATCCAATGAATATAAGGATGGCAATGGTTGGCAAAAAATACCAAACTAAACCATAGACCAACATATTCATAATGTATTTGAATAAAAAGAGATAGCCGTGTTTTTTATCGGCTCCAGAATTAATTCTTTGATCTATATAAAAATCTAATGCACCGTGGGGTATTCCCAATGTAAATAAAGTAACAAATAAGACCACTAATTGCTGATTCGTTGATAATGGAAAATAGGCATGTAACAAGGCTAAACCGAATCCGATGACTAAAAGAAGTTGTCTGAGCTTTATTTGCATATAGTAGGCATAAAAAAAGGGGCGAGTTATGCACTCGCCCCTTAAAGATAGGATGAATTAAGCAGCTTTTCTGCTCAATGCATATATAACAAGACCGAATCCGATTTTATTTACAGCATCACCGATGTTGTAGATAATATTCATATCCAAGCCGATATTTGCAAATCCTGCATACCATTGTCCTTCAGCTGTTCCGATTAAATATCCTAAAGGATAGATAGCCCAACCAACTAAAATGAACCAACCTAATGCTTTGTTTGCAGAAGCAACAGCTGAACCAGCACTTGTAGCTAATTTCTTAACATCGCCTAACCATACTTCATAAACGATGTAGAAGTAAGCAAGCGCACTTACTGTACCCCATACTGTAGCATTACCTAATCCAGCTTCACCCATGTAACCTGTTACCAACATTACAACAGAAGCTAAGATCATTTTCCATAATAAACTTGTTGTACCACCAGCTTTTTTTGTGATTAAGTAGAACTCAACACACATCAAAGGCACAGTTAACAACCAATCTACGTAACGGAAGAAGGTTGGAGAATCATGCGTTTCAGCATAATAGCTACGCATGTAGTAGTAGTGAACTGCAGCAATAAAAGTGATCAAACCCGATACTAATACCGAAGTACGCCACTCTTGACTTGTGTTGTTCAACTCAAAAAAGAAAAATACTGAAGCGGCCATCATAGCCATTGTGCCTACAAAGAAAGTAAACGAAACGTAGTCCGTTTTAGCGATCGCTGTAGTTGCATCTAATAAAAATAAAGAATCCATATTGTGGAGATTTGG
>RFSD01000094.1 GCA_009924165.1 Chitinophagia bacterium
TATCTTTTTGAATGCTTATATTAGCGATGAAACTTTTTTTATCATTGATTGTTTCATAATCCATTTTCACCTTTGCATTCATGGTTTTAAAATCAATCTTCGTATTGGCAATATTTCGTACAATATCCTTCACCATTAATAAAGAATCTTGTCTTGCTTTTTCGGCCAATGCTGCAGCATCCGATACAACTTTCACAGTCAATGCATCTTGAATCACTTGCACCTTCTTCACATTCGAACAAGCTACACTTAAAAGTATCAAGATTAAATAAAGGCTGTTTTTTATAATTCGCATGCGTACATTTTATATTTTACCTGTATGCCCAAATCCGCCTTCACCTCTTTGGGTTGTCTCCAAATTTTCTACTAATTGCCATTCCATTTTTTCGACTTGTTGAAATACGATTTGTGCAATCCGATCTCCGTCTTGAATCACTTGAATTTGATTAGACAGATTGATCAAAATAACTTTGATCTCTCCTCTATAATCTGCATCTATAGTACCAGGGGTATTTAAACAAGTCAGCCCTTGTTTGATCGCAAGACCACTTCTAGGTCGGATTTGTGCCTCCATATGATTTGGCATAGCAATATGTAAACCGGTTGGAATCAAAACACGCTCTAAAGGCGCCAACTGAATGGGTGTCGGGATAAATGCACGTAGATCTAGCCCAGAAGACCCTTGCGTTGCATAGGCAGGCAAAGGATGATGGCTGTGGTTCACAATGGGAATAATTGTAGACATGTGCTACAAAAGTAGTTAAAAAAGCAGGTAAATTGAAGCGATACAGCCTTAGTTAACAAATAATTTAGAAGTAAAATATGGAGCCAAAACGTAAGGTATTTGACAATGGATTTCTTGTAATACCACCCCCAGTAGGTACCAAATAGGAAATATTGAATTTAGACTGTTGGTATTGGAAGCTTGAACCAACTGTAAAATATTGCATACTGCCTAGATTCTTATTATTATCAATAAAATAGCCAGCCCTCAAATGAAATCGGTCAGCATAATTGTATTCAGCGCCAAGGGACACTTTTAAGGATTCAGATAAAGGCATGCCATATTGATTAGAAAAAGAATTGAACCAACTAGCAACAACAGACTGAGAAAAATATTGATCAACCACTTGGGCATCACTACTTGTTGGACTTGCAGGCACCATTAAACGATTGATATCCACTCCCATTTCTAATGAATTTTCTGTGTCAAATCTGCTCAAATAAGCAAGACCTAATCCAATATTCGCTGGAATAAAATATTTATTTTTTGACTCATTAGAGTAGCTCACTTTACCTCCTAAATTAGATAAAACCAAGCCTGCATGAAAGCCTTCTAAGTCTTCACTTTGTTTGTAAAATAAACTAATATCTCCTGCAAAAGTATTGCCAGCCTTGAAATTGGTGCCATTGGTGCCATATGAACCTTGAACCAATCTTGAGTTGATATACCTTAGGGTCACACCCATGCTCAAGGCATCTGTTAATAAAATATTGTACCCAAAATCATAACTAAATTCTGAAGGCCTTTGAGAGGGCAAAGTAGATTGTCCAGACTCATCTGTGAAATCAATATTACCTAAACTAAAAAAACGTAAAGAAGTATTGATCCCGCTAAAATCATTTAATTTTTTATAATAACCTGCACTTGCTAAATACACATCATTCAATCCTAAGTCTTTTAACCATGGAGTGTAATTGATTAAAAAACCACGGTTATTTTTTAGATAAGGAATCTTCGCAGTATTGCCAAAAAGGTCATTGGCTTCTGGAGACATAGCAATTGATAAATTACCCATACCACCAGATCTTGCATCCGGAGAGATCATCATAAATGGCACAGCTGTACTTTGAAGTTTAAGCGTTCTTTGAGCCAATACTGTATTGGCTACAAAAATTAAAACTACAAATAAGGGTATGTTGATGGATGGGATTTTATTCATGCTCTAAATACTTTAATATTCAATTTAGTAAAGATAAACTTAGAAATCTATATTTAAAATTTTAAAAATCCATTTAACATTTGTTCTACTAACCCATTTTGCTGCACTATGACTTTGTAGTAATATTTACCGGGCGGCAATAACCCTCCACTAGTTGCTCGTCCATTCCAATCAAACACGACTCTATTGCCTTTGGGTTGCATTTGTTGACTTATAGAAAAATGTCTAATTCCGTTGGCATCAAAGACATCCAATTGCATCAATATTGGGTCAATGCTATTTTTGAGCTCAAAACTGAATTTTGCATTGGTCAGCACAGGATTCGGGCTAATACTTAAATTTCGAATATTCTTATTTTTTTTGCTAGGTACTTCAATCAAAATGGTGTCTTTGGACACATTACCTAAAAGATCCCAAGCCTTGACAATTAACCTGTGTTTACCTTCCTCTAAAACTGGTAAAGGATATTGAATGGATCCAGACTGATATTGATTCTCATTATAGGAGAAGAATGCATTCAAATTATAATTTTTTATAAGCGTGTCGTCAATAATTAATTTTAAATCCTGGCCCAATTCATTACCAGAGGACTGTATTCCCGAACTATCTTTTAATGTCACAAATAAAGTAGATGGTGCACTTACCCAGTCTCCCGATTTAAATGAAGGCGCATTTATATAGGAGTAGATTTCTGGACCCGTGGTATCTAGTTTATTTTGAGTGGCTGAACCTTGAATAAAGATGGATTGCATTTGCATACTTGCGTCAGCTGTATCATTGTATGCATAGAGCTGTAATTTAAGTGCTGCAGAATTCGAAGAAGGCAGGTTACCAGGCAGGATGAAACTGATTTCAAATTGTCCGTTTTGAACTGTTGCCTTTCCTTTAAAGAGCGCCTTTTCCTGTGTTTCAATTGCCACTGACTGACTAGTCGCTTGATTTGCTAAAGTTTTCTTTGTACTTGGAGCATCCCATAAAATCATATCTATGGCACCTTTAAAGTTTTGAAGAGTTTGATTTTTTACAGACAAATTTCCTTTTAAGGTATACTTTCCACCTGCCTTTAAATAGATCGTGTCCGACCAAGGCAACTGATTCAATTCGGTACAATTAATTTGGTATTTCGGCTGAACGATACGCATAGCTGGATCCCCCATTAAGCCAAACTTAAATGCGTTTAAGCGATCACCATTTCTGCTAAAATTATATTTTTTTGCAGCTTGCAATGCTTGCCCAATTGTCCTAAATTGACCATTTGAATTAGGTACCAATAATGCTTGCATAAATGCATCATTGATTTGTTTATTACTATAAGCAAACACAAGTCTATTTGCTGCAACCAATGCAATAATGCCTTTGTCATTTTGCATCAAAGCATCGAAACCAATTGGTGAAGAACCAGGTTGATCATAGGGTGCAAAATCACAAGAGGCTGTCACCATAATAGGTAATTTTCCGGCATTATCCCACGACTGCATTTCTGATTTTGAAATCACTGCCTCTTCGGTTAATCGCAAATAATTTCCATGACCTGTATAATTTAAGACCAATGTGCCTGCTTGTACCGCTTCTTGTATTGCTTTGTTGACATCTGGATAAGTATTCCCAGTCAATGTTTGACTCGCTTTAAATAAATCCAAATACAATTTTTTATGATTCCAATTAGTCGTTTTTGTTTTCAAATTACTGATGATTTCCTCCGCATCCTGTAGGTGTAAATTATAGTCCGCATCATCCGCAACCCAAGTCAATTGATTTTGCCAAAGCCCCATTTTTTTACTAGATTGGTATTGAATTAATTTCTCAACCATTTTATTTGCTTCTGCAATGGTCCTTGCCGGAATCCTTCCAATAGCCAAACTAATTGAATCAATCGTCTGTGTAAACTGAATTTGATTGCCTGGTTCTTGTATTGCGTAAAAATCATCTGAACTATAAGAAGTTAAAATAGCATTGGACACCTCACTTGTATAGACAGGTAATTCTTTATTAATTTGAATTTTTTGTGCATTGAAATTGCCCATCCCTAATAATAAAACAAACGCAGGGCTTACTTGATTTTTTAATTTGGCTTGTGCTATAAAATATTTTAAAAAATTTCGAATGGCAATTGGCGAACTTTGTCCACCTGCCATTTCATTGTACACTTGAGTCGCATTAAATAACCCTACTTTGTAGCCATTTTGCTTTTCATGAAATGCTTGAAGGGCCTTAGCTGCAGGAAAATAATCGGGTGCAGTGATAATGATATAATCTACTGGACTTAAAGAGAAACTACTATCATTTCGAAGCACACCAGAAAACTGTGCAGCATTTATTTTATTGGATTCAAAGACATAAAAATATTTTTGTGCAGTATCAGCAACTTTAAATGTAGCAATTGTATTCTGACCCAATTGTGTATTCAACGCGACAGGTTGAAAGTATTGACTCAGATCCCAAACCCTTGTTTGATTGGTTGCATTTTGAATTTCAAATTCAACCAGTTGATCCATCGGTTTACTTGTTTGATAGTCAAACCCAAAACTAGAATTACCCCAGAAACCAATTGTTCTTTGCCCTTGTAATGCCAAATAATCAATCCAACCTGTGGAGCCAGTGGCTGCATTAAAATCTACTTGCAGCATCATGTTGCTTAAGCTTTGCCCCACTTTCTGCACCTTAGATTTGTCTAACAAAATAGTACTACTATCAAACCGTATTTTGTAAGCATCGTCAAAAATGAATCCTGAAACTGGATTCAACGATTTTGTACTTAACATTTGATCATTCAACTTCATTAAAAAAGTAGCATCAGTTTGATAAGTAGTAGCAGCCAATTGACTCTGAAAAACAATTGGCGCATTAAGTTGCAAGCCTTCCATATTAAGCGTAAACGACTGTGTTGTTTTTTTACCAAGACCATTTCCCATAGGGTCACCTAACCAAATTTTACCACTATTTAAAATATTGATCGTATCTTTTTCTATCAACCACTTGGCCGCATAAGTTTGAACTATTTTTGATACGGAACCAGTCTTGTTAAAACTGAAAATCCTTTTTCCATTTAATCCAATGCGTAGAAAAAAATATAAAGAATCATTGCTTGTTATTTTTTGACGAATGGGTGCTTCGTCTAATGTTGATTTGATCCATTTATAATGCCCTTGCGCATAAAATAAAAATTGATCTTGATCGTCAAAAATCCCATCTCCTCCATCTTGCATTTCAATAGCCATTTCTGTTAAACTATCCGGTAATCCATTCGGCACTTTTTCGTTAAGATTTGCTAAATCCATCCCATATAACTGCACTTGACTAGAATTTGTTTTACCTGTAAACCCCATCGCTTTAAATTGTGCGCCAGTCAACCGATAAACGCCCTCGTTTGGCACAGCAATTTTGACCCAATTTCCTTTAGATAACATGCCTATTTGTCCCCATCCGAAAATGGGAAAACAGCATCCAAGGAAAAAAAATGTTAAAACGGCAAGTTTCATACCCTAAAATTAGGGTTTTACTAACATAAGATTCTATTTGCATTTGTATAAATGATTGAAAAAGCAAGTATATTCGCTGAAGATTTTTAACCCCACTGAATAAACAAAACAGATGAATTTTATCAATAGTATATTATTATTTTTTGCGGTACTTTTTTTAGGCCCAAAAATGATCGCTCAATTCGATAGTAATCAAAGCAATAAAGTTGCATTTGCATCAAAAGATGATCCATATGATAGTACCATCTTAATTAGAGGTGGCACATTTGCTATGGGTATGAACCAAGAAAACATCATGGGCGATTGGAACAATAATTTGCGCAGAGTGACTGTGAGTTCTTTTAGAATCGACCAATACGAAGTGAGCAACAGACAATATAGAACTTATATAAAATGGCTTGAAAATGTTTTCATTCCACTTGGTAAGGATTCAATTGTGAAAGTTGCACTTCCTGATACATTAGTTTGGAGAACCGATCTTGCATACAATGAACCAATGGTAGAAGGCTATTTTAGAAATAAGGCATTCAATGATTATCCTGTAGTGGGTGTAAGTTGGGAACAAGCAAATGCTTATTGCAGGTGGAGAACAGATAGAGCCAATGAAAAAACTTTAATCAAATACGGTTTAATTGATCCTACTAAACCTTATTTAGGGAAGCTGGAAGCAAATAATAGTTTAGTTGATAGCAATAAAAAAACGACGACATTCACTGCTACATCAAAAGTAAAAAATAAAAACTTGGGAGATTTTGTATTAATTCCTGACTTTAGATTACCTACCGAAGCAGAATGGGAATATGCAGCAAAAGTTTCTAGTGGTAAAAACTATATCTCCAATTTTAATAACCCTAAAGCTGGATCTAATTCAGGTACACCCAATGCTAGTATTATCTCATCTGATTCACCCTATCCATGGAGTTCAAGTGGCAATGATGGTTTAAGAAATAACCCATCAGGCAAGTCCAGTATCAAGGAAAAGAGTAAGCAAGGTATGTTCATGGCCAACTTTAAAAATGGAAGTGGGGATTATATGGGTATGGTTGGCTATTCAAATGATGGTGCTGGTTTCCCAAGTAAAACAAATAGTTTTTTACAAAACCCTTTGGGCTTATATAATTTAAGTGGTAACGTGAACGAATGGGTAGCAGATATTTATCGCCCAATGAATAGTATTGATATGGATGATTTTAATCCATACAGAGGTAATAATGTTTTAGATGGTGATGATTCAAATACATCAAGTTA
>RFSD01000095.1 GCA_009924165.1 Chitinophagia bacterium
CTGTTCTCATTGGCTATTTAGCCAACCTTGCTATCCCCCGACTTGGAGAGGTTTTAAAATGTACCCTATTAGCTAAGTACGAGAAGGTGCCTGCCGAAAAAATTGTAGGTACCATTGTTGCAGAAAGGGCCTTTGATGTGTTGAGC
This sequence comes from Chitinophagia bacterium, assembly GCA_009924165.1. Taxonomy (GTDB): domain Bacteria; phylum Bacteroidota; class Bacteroidia; order Chitinophagales; family Chitinophagaceae; genus Sediminibacterium. Next base: position 147 of record RFSD01000095.1, read on the forward strand.
CTTGGCATTGTATTTTTGATGGCACTTGGTTTACAATTTAATGTGATTGAAGCCGGCTGGAACCAATTGAAAAATCAAACTGATGCAACAGTGATTGATTCTAATGAGGGTAACTGGAAAATGTATTTGTTGGTTAGCATAGGTATTATATTATTAGCAATGTTCTTGATACTTAGAAAACGAATTCCTACAATGGTTGCCTCCATTCAAAAAATTCTAAGTGGCATTTGGGAGGGCGTGATGAGTGCTACTAAATTAAAACATCAGAAATTATTCTTTCTATACTCATTTGGAATTTGGTTTTTATATTTATTAGCCACCTACGTAGGACTATATGCCACAGCAGGAACAGAGAGCAGTTTTGCCACAGCAATTAGTTGTTTGGCTTACGCAAGTATTGGTATGATACTCACTCCAGGTGGCATTGGTGCTTACGCCTATTTTATGGCGAAAGTGTTAGAGTTAAATGGTGTAGATTATACCTTGGGACTCGCTAATGGAACATTACAGTGGTTTTCACAGTTCTTAATTGTAATTGTATTAGGTGGACTCAGTTTAATTATATTACCTATCATCAATAAACAAGCTAAGTAAGATGCGCGCAGTGGAACAAATAGCAAAAAAAATCATGACCATTGAACAAGCTAAAGCATTCATGCAAGCTTGTAAAACAACAGGAAAGACAGTTGCATTCACAAATGGATGCTTTGACATTCTGCATCCGGGTCATTTATTTTCATTGGCTCAAACAGCAAAGGAAGCAGATTATTTATTGGTGGGATTAAATAGTGATGCAAGTGTTAAAAAACTAAAAGGGCCAGAACGTCCAATTAATAATACCGAAAGCAGGGCGTCTATCTTGGCCAATTTGGTATTGGTAGATATGGTGGTGGTATTTGAAGAAGACACCCCTTTACAATTAATCCAAACCCTCCTGCCAGATGTGCTTGTAAAAGGAGGCGACTATACAATTGATAACATCGTTGGTGCAAAAGAGGTTATTGCAAATGGAGGAAAAGTAATTATTAATCCAATTGTGGAAGGTTTTTCAACAACCAATATCATTGAAAAAATAAAAAAATAAACATGCAATTTTTACAAGAATTAAAAATTCAAAAAGAAAATCAAGGAAGTTCTACTGGCACAAAATGGATTCAAAGTAAAGGTGAAACAATTCAATCTTTTTCACCTGTGGATAATCAATTGATTGGCGCAGTTGTAACAACTGATGCTGCAGCATATGAACAAGTGATTACAACAGCTCAAAATGCATTTATAGCATGGCGTAATTGGCCAGCACCTAAAAGAGGTGAAGTCGTTAGACAATTAGGCGAAGCGCTGAGAAAAGATAAGGCAGCACTAGGTCAACTAGTAAGCTATGAAATGGGAAAAAGTTTACAAGAAGGATTAGGAGAAGTACAAGAGATGATTGATATCTGCGATTTTGCAGTTGGATTGTCTAGACAGTTATATGGTTTAACCATGCACAGTGAAAGACCATCACATAGAATGTATGAACAATGGCATCCAATGGGTATTGTGGGTATCATTTCTGCATTTAACTTTCCAGTTGCGGTATGGAGTTGGAATGCAGCATTGGCATGGGTTTGTGGCAATGTAACCGTATGGAAGCCTAGTGAAAAAACACCATTGTGCGGTAATGCAATACAAAAGATTGTTGAAAAAGTATTTACAGATAATGATGTTCCAGAGGGTGTGAATAATTTGATCCAAGGTGGACGTGCTGTTGGAGAATGGATGAGTAAGGATACAAGAATTCCTTTGGTTTCTGCAACAGGTTCTACTCGTATGGGTAAGGAATTGAATAAAGAAGTTGCAGGACGTTTAGGTAAAACCATTTTAGAATTAGGAGGTAACAACGCAATCATCATTACGGAACATGCCGATTTAGATATGTCCTTAATTGGCGCCGTATTTGGAGCTGTTGGTACAGCAGGACAAAGATGTACAACCACCAGAAGACTGATCATTCATGAAAAAATTTATGACCAATTTGTACAAAAGTTAGTGAAGGCCTACCAACAAATTAAAATTGGAAATCCATTGGATAGCAATAACCACATGGGGCCATTGATTGATAAAGATGCAGTGAAAATATATTTGCAATCTATTGAAGCTTGCAAAAAAGAAGGTGGTAAATTTATCGTAGAGGGTGGAGTTTTAGAGGGTGCTCAATACGCAAGTGGCTGTTATGTGAAGCCTTGTATTGCAGAAGCTAAACCTCAATTTAAAATTGTACAACACGAAACTTTTGCACCCATCTTATACCTTTTAAAATACAATACTATCGAAGAAGCAATTGCAATTCAAAACGAAGTGCCTCAAGGTTTATCTTCTGCAATTATGACTTTGAATATGAGAGAATCTGAATTGTTTCTTTCTGCAAAAGGTAGTGATTGTGGAATTGCAAACGTGAATATTGGAACAAGTGGAGCAGAGATTGGTGGTGCATTTGGTGGTGAAAAGGAAACTGGAGGCGGACGAGAAAGTGGATCTGATGCATGGAAAGCATACATGCGTAGACAAACCAATACGATCAATTGGAGTACCCAATTGCCACTTGCTCAGGGTATCAAATTTGATTTTTAATCACTCCTTTGTTCTTATATCCTATGCGTAGATTAGTCATGACTATATTTTTGTATACTTGTTCCCAAATCGTATGGGGACAGGATGCAAAATTTTGGCATTGGAAAGATCTTGAAAAAGATGGTGTACATGGTGTAAGCTTGTTTAAAGCCCAACAACTTTTAACAGATTTAAAGTTAAAACCCTCGCCTGTTATCATTGCAGTACTAGATGGTGGCATTGATACAGCACATCCTCAAATCAAACCATTGCTATGGCATAATCCTAAAGAAATTCCAGGCAACGCTTTAGATGATGACAAAAACGGATACATAGATGACCTACATGGATGGAATTTTTTAGGCAATGCTGCCGGAGAAAATATCAACAAAGCATCTGATGAAAAATCGAGAATCTACCACCGCTATAAAGATATTTTCAAACAAGACCAATTAGATAGTACATCCTGGGATACAACTAAGAAAGCTAATTATAAAATATGGCAACAAGCCGCTGCTGAAATTATTTTTACTGAAGAAGATGCAGCCAATTTATCTTTTATTAAAATGGCTAGAAATGCTGTCATTAAGATGGGTGCTATTTTAATTAAAGAAATGGAGGATAGTAACTTTTCAACTGAAAAATTAGAAACTTATCAACCCATTGGGAAAATTACTGCAGACACAAAAATTTCCTATTTAAGAACGATGCAGGCTTTGGGCATTGACCGATCAAATGGTCATCAGTCTATTGTGGAGGATCTTAATGAATACATATCTGGAAAAGAAAAATCCTCAGTCTCCATAGATACTCCACCTGAAGATCTAAGAAAAAAAATCACGCATGACCAATATGAAAATTTGAATGACCAATTCTATGGCAATAACAATATTACTGGTCCAAATGCAAAACACGGAACACATGTTGCAGGTTTGGCAGCTGGAATAGTAGATACCTTATTTAATCAATTCAGCTTTAAGAATCCTATTCAAATAATGGGCCTTCGTGTGGTGCCAGATGGAGATGAATATGATAAGGATATTGCTTTAGGAATAAGGTATGCAGTGAATAATGGTGCCAAAATTATCAATATGAGTTTTGGGAAATCTTTCTCACCTGAACAACCATGGGTGGATAGTGCTATTCGATATGCTGCATCAAAAGATGTGTTGATTATTCATTCCGCAGGAAACGAATCTTATGATTTAAATGTTAAATCAGTCTATCCAAACCCTTACTCAAATGTATTCAAGGATAAAGCAGTCAATATGATTACGGTGGGCGCAAGTAGCGATCCATTGATTGCAGAAAGTCTTTTGACCGAATTCAGTAATTATGGTAATAAAATAGTTGATCTATTGAGCCCTGGGAAAAAAATATATTCAAGCTTACCCAATCAACAGTATGGCTTTTTAGATGGTACAAGTATGTCTGCCCCTATCTTAAGTCATATTGCAGCATTGATTAGAGCTTATTTTCCCAAGCTTAGTGCAACAGATGTAAAGGCAATTCTTTTGCAAAGTTGCTGGAAGCCAACTGACACTGATTTGAAATTGAATGAAATAAGTGCTGAAGGTGGTATTATCAATGCTGTGCTAAGTATTCAAAATGCACAACTATATCAAAAAAATAAAAGTAAAAAATAAATGTCTAGACCAAGCACCACAGAGTATGCTCCATTTTTTCAAACCTATATCAATTACACGAGTGGTAAGGATTATGAAATTTTAGTAAAACAATACCATGACCGTTTAGTGGATTCATGGAATGCAATTCCTCTTGAAAAAATAAAGTATGCCTACGGTCCAGAAAAATGGACGATACAGCAAATGTTCCAACATGTGATTGATACAGAAAGAATCTTTGCCTACCGTGCACTTGCGATTGCAAGACAAGATAAAACTTCATTGCCAGGATTTGATGAAAATAGCTATGCAGCAAATGCAGATGCAAGCCACCGAAACTGGAAGGATATGTTAGTTGAATGGAGAACAGTTAGACAAGCAACTAATTTATTATTTGCATCCTTCACTCCAGATCAATTAAAAACAAAAGGCAATTGTAATGGACATGATGTGACAGTGAATGCATTAGGCTTTATTCTTTTTGGTCATGCACTGCATCATTTGCACGTTTTGAAAGAGCGTTACGATGTGTGATGATTGAACAAATCCCCTTCTAAAAATGAATATAGCCGACAGGCAAAAAAGAACCCCTAATTTTATTTAGGGGTTCTTTTTTAATATGAATTTTTAGAATTCTTTAATTTAGTTACTTCAGTAACTAAATTTCTAATATTCATTTTTAGAATTCTTTGATTGATTTGCACCTTGTGCCAATCAATTAATATAATTACTTAGTAGCGTAGATATGCACTGCTAATTGAACTTGTGTATCAATAGCACCTACTCCGTAATTGATTCCAAATAAAGTTCTGTCAATTGGGAAGAATGCTTCTGCGAAGAAACCTTTTTCATCAGCGTTTCTAATGATTGCTTCAAAGCTGATATTTTTTGTAATACCCTTTATTGTTACTGAACCAGATAAAGTTGCTTTTTCTGCGGTTGTATATTTTACAGCACTGATTTTGAAAGTTGCTTCACCAAATTTAGCAACATCAAAAAAGTCAGCTGTAGATAAGTGACCAGCTAATTTATCACCAGCAGCATCTGTTACTTTCATTCCGGCAACATCTATTACAAAAGATCCACCTACTAATTTACCACCATCCACTTTTACAGAACCAGACTTCACTGGGAAATAACCAGTATGAAAATCGGACTTCTTAGAACCAGTAAAATCTACTGGTGGATTTAAATAAGTTGATGTGTCTTTATATTTTCCATCTAAATAAAATTCTGAACCGTACCCAACTGAAGAACTATAAAATGTAAACGCATAATGATGCCAAGTAGAATCTGCTATTGTTGCAAGTCCAGTATCAAATGTGATACTAAATTCGGTTGTTGCGACTGGTTGATTTGTAAAATAGAAAACCTGCACTTTAGATTGAAATGGCGCTGATGTTGGTAGCGCGATTAGAAACCCTTTATTTTTATTGTCAGAACCTGTTGACGCTGCATAAAATATTGCTTCATATCCAGTTTGAGTTGCAGAATCAGCATATGCATTTTTTTTCAACCAAAATTCTACAGTTGAACCAGATGAAAATATAAATCTTGTATTTTCTCTTTGACCTACGCTAGCGTTATAAACATTATTTACTGTTTGGTTATAAAACGAAATATATTCAACCGTTGTTGGCAAGCCAATGCCACCAACCGAAGAGGCTTGCGTACCCCACCCATTTGGTGCAAAATTCACATAACCAGTTGTTCTTGGATATTCATTGTCTAAAATATATTTTTCTAGTGGATTTAGCGAGTTATAATATTCTAGCTGTTCTGCTTTAGAACCGTCATACGGATAATAGTTGGTAATTCTATCAATTGAGTTCTGATAATACTTTGTTGCTGAACCATACTTTACAAAGTTGCTAGCAGAGGAATAATCAAGATCTGGGATTAAAGTTTGAGCATAGATTTGTTTTTGTTCAATATAATTAGCCGATTCAACATCACCAGAAAATTGCTCAATAGTGCTTTTAGTAAAAGCCTTCAGAGAAATACTGTTTTCTTTTTGCTTCTCGAAAAGGTCTTTTATCGACATTATACTACCCTAAACTTGAAAATTTCTGGCTGTTCTTTATATTCGCTGTCATTTAGTTTGAACATCACTTTTATGCCATACATATAACCAGGCTCAAACATAGACATATCTAAGCTGAAGTAATTACCATCTTTGTCATATGACATTAGAGTTTCTTGCGAGCTTCCTGTGCCATAACCTATTACTTCATAATTATCTACAAGTCTGAAAATTTTGTAATAAACGTTTTTAATAATTGTAGTTTCTGCTTCAACAT
>RFSD01000096.1 GCA_009924165.1 Chitinophagia bacterium
GCACCCAGTACTGGGTGCCCTGAAAAAATCTTAATAGAATATTCAACCAATCTTAAAAAGGATAAAGACGAATTAAATGACTATTTATTTTCTAATAATTTAAAGAATTGATCTAATTGAGGTAAGATCACAATTCTTGTTCTTCTATTTTTAGCTCTGTTTTCTGCATTATCATTACCTGCCACTGGTGCATATTCACCTCTACCTGCTGCAGTCATACGCTTAGGATCTAAACCATAAGTATCTTGTAAAATGCGCACTACAGTTGTCGCACGCTTTACTGATAAATCCCAGTTGTCTTCTAAAACAGAACCATTGTCTAATAATTGCTTAGAATCCGTATGTCCTTCTACCATAAATTCAATAGATGGCTGTGCCGCTAACACTTTAGCTACTTTACCTAATACAGATTTAGCCTTGTCGGTGATATTGAAGCTTCCGCTTTTAAATAATAATTTATCAGAAATGTCAACGTAAACTACACCCTTATCAACTTTTACATTTACATCATCATCATTCAAGTCGCCCAATACACCTTTCAAGTTCATCACTAAGTTCATATTGATTGAATCTTTACGCGCCATTGAACTTTGTAAACCTTGGATATAATTATCTTTTGCACCAATATTCTCCAAAGATTTTTTGATGCTTTCTGCTTGTGCACCCGTTACAACAGACATATCTTTAAGTTGACCCAAAACCACATTATTGTTTTCTTTTAAAAAGTCAATTTGCTTATTTAAATCAACAATTTGATTCTCTAAAGATTTTCTTTCAGCTGCAATTTTATCCGCATCATTTTTTGCTTTTGAAGTTGCGTCTTGTGCATCACGGTATTTACTTTGAAGGTCAGCATATGCACCATTTAATTGACCATATTTAGCTTCTGCTTCTTGTAATTTTTTAGGGCTAACGCAAGAGAAAGCACCTAAGCTAATTAGAGCGAGCGCTAAAAAAATTTTACTTTTCATGTTAAGTCTGTTTTTATAAATGAATAATCAAGTTATTACTTAGACAAAAATAGGAAACTACGGCATAGGAATAAAACAAAAATGAAAAATCACTTGTTTTTAACAAACTATATCGTCTGTGATGCCATATTCGGGAACATAGCCCTCAAATTGTTTAAAAAAATTAACAATAAGGCGTAAATCGGCAGATTCGTCATTGCTTGTAAAGAAAGGATCTGCAAACACCACTCTTCTTTTGCCAAAATCAAATCCCGCCATCAATATTGGCACTCCTGCGTTTTTAGCAATATGGTAAAAGCCTGTTTTGAATTTAAGGACTTTTGTCCGCGTGCCTTCTGGGGAAATTGCAAGATGAAAGCGTTCGTTTTGGCCATAAAGGGCCACCACCTGATCCACCATATTGCTTTTTTTGTGTCGATCTACCGGATGCCCACCTAAAAGCCTAAAAAACCATCCAGTAAAAGGGTTAAAAAGCTCTTTCTTACCCAAAAACTGTACAAATTCAAAATGCATCTTTTTGCGTACAGCCAAACCAAGAAAAAAATCCACACTATGGGTATGGGGTCCAGCAATGATCACAGATTGCTTTAAGGCATATGGAAAATTACCTTCTATTCTCCAACCTCTTACTGTAAAAAACCACCACGCTAAAAATCGTTGTAACATATAATTAAATTAAAGATGCATGAATAGGCCTGCGTTTTGAATAGCATTTACCTCTAGTGCTTCTATCTTTTCAATTTTGAATTTTGGAATCACAGCGGCTTCAATATTTTTTAAGTATACCTTGTCATAATATTTTAATAAAATAGAAAAAGCCGCAACGATATTATTTTCAACCAAAAAATTGACCGCTGTTTTTGTTTCTAATCCCCCCAATCTTTTTTGAATTCTTAAAGTGGCTGCGATTAAATCAGCTACTGCAAACTTGCCATAAGCTTCAACAATAAATTTCAAACGAGATTCAAATGGGATATCAATAAAATAACAAATACTGTTTCTGATATTTTTAAAAAAAGTAATTGGCAACATATTGGTTCCTATTCTTTGGCTTTCGTCTTCTATCCAAAAATAAGGATGTGCTGTACTTATATGAAACAAGGCACCCGCTAAATTATTTTCAAATTGTTCTTGACTTGCTTGTTCATGCTGTCCAAGTGCACCAAATGCTGATCCTTTATGATTGGCCAATCCTTCTAAATCAATCACCGGGATCTTGCTCTTTTGTAGTTGTAATAAAATTTCAGTTTTACCCGATCCTGTATATCCACCTAACACTTTCATGGAATAATTTTTTTCGAACTGCGCTAAAACCCAATTGCGATAAGCCTTGTAGCCGCCCGAAAGTTGTTCTATTTTAAAACCATATAAATCCAATAACCAAGCAACGGCTGCACTTCGCATGCCACCCCTCCAACAGTGTACTAAAATAGTTGGTTTTTTTCCATTTGTTTTTTCGTAGCTAGCAGCCCATCCTTCCACCTGCTCAATCATGTTTTGCATCTTGTTGCCAAAAAATGGAAGACCTAATTTAATAGCAGCTTCTCTACTTTTTTGTTTATATGTTGTACCAATTTCTGCTCGTTCTTCATTGGTGAAAAGTGGAAGCGAAAAAGCATTTGGGATATGTGCATGTGCATACTCACCAGGACTTCGAACATCAATGATTAAGTAGGTAGATAAATTTTCAAAAATCCCTTCTCCTGTTTTCTGTACACCCATATTACAAATTTACTTGCTTTAATGTTGCTTCCAATGCTTCTTTTGAAAAGGGGATAAAAGGGATGGGTTGGTAATTAAAATTGGCAGCTTCTTTTAAGGCTGTTTCAAGGTGAAATTCCGATTGATCATAGGCAATTGCCCAGCCTTTTTCTTGCCATCTTTTGGCTAAGTAGATTTGTTCTGTTTGTCCAGGTGTAGGGACTAAAATCAGGGGTTTATTCAATGGAATCAGTTCCATTAAGCTGGTATAACCTCCACGGCTAATAATATACCTTGCATTTTCAATGGCTTTGACCAAGTCGGGACCTCCAAGATGTGGCACAATCGAACCTTTTGCAGAATCAGCATGGTTATGGGCTTGGTCGGCCGTGCCAGCGATCAACTTAAATGGTTGCTGGAGTTGGTTGCCCTCTACCCACAAGATTTCCTGAAAAATGCTTCTTTGGGGCTCTGGTCCAGACAGGATGCCTATGAAAACGTCTTTTGGCTGCTGTTCATTTACCGGATAGCTAGCATATTCTTTTAACCTAGACAGGCAGTTCATATACCAAACAGGCACCGATGGCTTCCATATTGGATTTCCTAAAATACCTGCAAGGCTCTGTTCCCCTTGCATATCTGGCACCCATACCATGGCATAAAAAAGTTTAAACCAGGTATACTGCATCCATTGCAACAAATTGGTTGCCCATCTAAAAGGGGTTTGAAGGTTTAACTGATGTGTTATAAATACCGAAGGTGTTTTTAAGTGAAAAAATCCAAGTCGGTTATCAGAAATGATTAAATCAAATTGTTGCTGTCGGTTTGTGGTATGTAACCACCAAAACTCTCTAAAGATGTTGTACAAAATGCGCGGAATTTGCACCAACATTTTAAATGCAAACCCTGAAGCTTTTTTAGAATAACGAATACCATACCCTTTTAATCTAAGGAAAGTCAAATTAGGAAAGGCTTCTTGTAAAATAATTTCATGAGCACCATCTGTAGCAATGGTTACATGGTAGCCAAGCTCTAGCAATGCAGTAATCACTGGGATGCATCTTGTTGCATGACCAAGACCCCAATCTAAGGGCGCGATGAGTACTTTTTTTTGTTGCATGAATTATGAAATCTTATTCAAATATACTTGTAAAAAATTGTAGTTTTGTATCCATGTTAAGAAGCCATATATATCTTGCGAGCAATGATGTTTTAAAAAAACAAAAGCAATTGATTTTATTATTGGAAATACATGCTATGTTGTTTCAGATTGAACAAGTAGAACAGTTTTATCAGAACATCGAAGTGGTTGATTTAAATAAAAGAAAAATCATTCAAAAGCCACATTTAGTAAAGCGCGCTTTAAAAGACAACCCAGAGAAGCCCTTTGTCTTTGCTTACCATAAAAATTAGTTGAATTACCCTATCTTTAAGAGGACGATTCTAAAAAATTGTTTTCATTTAAAGAAATAGGCATGTCATTTATCACAAAAGAAAAATCTGTAGCGCTCTATGCTGCCTTGGTTTCCTTTGGAACTTATGTTTTTATTTTTGGATTTAGAAAATCATTTACAGTTTGCACTTTTGAAGGCATGACTTTTGGACCCATTGCATTTAAAACCGCCATGGTGATAAGTCAGATGCTGGGCTATTTGATGGCGAAGTTTTATGGCATTAATTTCATCTCCGGTTTAGAAAAAAAGAACAGGTATAAAATTATTTTTCTATTGACGGGCATTGCCTGGGCAGCTTGGTTATTATTTGCAATTATCCCTGCGCCATATAGCATCTTGTTTTTATTCATCAATGGTTTTCCATTGGGTATGTTATGGGGCGTTGTCTTCTCTTATGTAGAAGGCAGACGTAGCACAGATTTTATAGGTGCCGCACTCGCTGTAAGTTTTATTTTTTCTGCAGGATGGGTGAAGTCGGTTGGTGCATGGTTGATGCTGAATTTTAATATCTCAGAAACTTGGGTACCTTTTTGTACTGGATTGGTTTTTGCATTGCCATTGGTATTATGTGTATGGGGTTTGGAGAAGGTGCCACCACCATCAATAGAAGATGAAGTCTTGAGGGCAAAAAGAATTCCGATGACAGGAGCAGATCGAAAATTAATTATAAAGCAGTATTTACCAGGCGTGATTGCTTTCATCGCCATCTATTTATTTGCGACTATTTTTAGGGATATACGAGATAATTTTTCGGCTGATATGTGGAAGGAGATGGGCTATGCAGCAAAGCCCTCTACTTTTTCTGAAACAGAAATCCCTATCACTATTTTTATTTTAATCTTAATAGGCGCAGTTGTTGCGGTTAAAAATAGTTTTAAAGCATTCATGATCGCGCATATATTTATTTTAATAGGATTTGTGGTAGCCGGATTGTCTACTTATTTTTTTATACAAAAATTAGTAGATCCATTTTGGTGGATGCTCTTAGTGGGTCTAGGCTTATACCTTGTGTATATTCCTTTTAACTCAATTTATTTCGATCGATTGATTGCAGCTTATTCTATTAAAGGAAACGCAGGCTTTTTTATTTATCTAGCAGACTCCATTGGTTACGTGGGTAGCGTGACGGTAATGTTGGTGAAAGAAGGCATGACTTTAGAGATAGAATGGACCACCTTCTTTGCACAGAGTGTAATGATATTATCTTTCGTAGGACTCTTTATAACTGCTTACGCAATGTATTATTTTGCATCAAAGTCTAGGATGACGCCGTTGATACAGTAACGTAAACCTGTTGGAGGGGGACCGTCTTCAAATACATGACCTAAATGCGCCTTGCACTTACCGCATTGCACTTCGGTTCTTTTCATTCCATGGGAATTGTCGGGCGTATATATAATAGACTTTTTTGTTAAGGGCTCATAAAAACTAGGCCATCCACAACCACTATCAAATTTGGTATCACTTTTAAAAAGCGGATTACCACATGCTTTACAGTAATAAGTGCCAATGGCTTTAGAAGTTTCAAATGCGCTGGTAAATGGACGCTCTGTACCCTTTTCTCTAGCAACAGCATACACCTCAGGACTTAATATCTGTTTCCAAACACTATCTGGTACAATCACGGCTTCCTTACTCGTTCTAGAATAATAGGTATTTTCTTTTGTTGGCATGGTGTTCGATTTATTGGATTGTTTTGTAGTCGTTTGAGCACAAGCAGTTTGGCTCATCAAAAGGCAAAAACAAAGTATTTTATACATGGTGTTGGTTTCTTTGTAAAATACTAACAAGTATTCAGATAATTTGTTGAGTAATTTATAAAGGAAGGTTAAAAAAATTTACAACAGTTTGTTATCTTTGTAACCTATCAACACAATCTCATGTTCAATTTAATCTTATTTGGTCCTCCAGGAAGCGGTAAAGGCACACAAAGTGAAAATATTATCGCCGCCTATGGTTTACAGCATTTATCTACTGGTAATTTACTACGCAGCGAAATTGCTGGTCAAACTGCATTAGGATTGGAAGCAAAGAGATTAATGGATCAAGGGCAATTGGTGCCAGACGAGGTGGTGATAGGGATGGTGGATAATTTTATGAATGCGCATCCACAAGCAAAAGGATTTTTATTTGATGGTTTCCCAAGAACAACAGCACAATGTGTTGCATTAGATGCTTTGTTGGAAAAAAAATCAAATGAGATCAATGTGGTACTTGCACTAGAAGTAAGCGAAGAAGAGTTGGTAAAAAGATTATTAGGAAGAGGATTAACTTCTGGCAGATCGGATGATACCAACGAAACGATTATCCGCGCTAGAATCCAAGAATACAATGATAAGACCACTGCAGTTGCAACTTATTACGCACAATTTAATAAAGTGGTTTCAGTAAAAGGTGAAGGCACTGTGGAATCTATCTATGCAGATTTAAAAGCAGAGATTGATTCAAGAATTTAATAGAAATAAATCGTA
>RFSD01000097.1 GCA_009924165.1 Chitinophagia bacterium
AACGCAAAATTGGGCATCATAGTTCATAATGTTTTATTTATAAAAATAATATCATACATAAACTATATTTATAAATATTGGCTTGTTTTCATCCCTGCTTTATAGGTATTGAAAAGATGGTCAGATGAACTTTAAAAATGGAATTAAAACTTTACAATCAAAGCCATTGTGGCTGTGGTTTGAGAAGTGGAGGTTTGCTCGTATCTATAAATGCGATCCATGGACTTATATTGTTTCAATTCTGTTCGCAACAATACATAAGGCAAGATTTGACGATCATAGTTAACCGAGACCCCAAATGTTTGAAAACCATTAGGCGTTGTTGTCGGGATGATGACTTGATTTTTATCCATATAGTATTCTATCCTACCAGCAATTTTGCTTTTATTATTTAAGTTCAGTTTTGCAATCAATACGGGGGTGTACCAAACTGCAACTTTACTTTGAGTATTTTTTTGAGTGCCGATATCAAAACCAAATATCAAGGCCGTCTTTGGGGAAGCTTCATAAATAGCATAGAGATTATGAAACAACCTTAAGGCATCCAATGTATCTGACTGAATGCGCCCAATAAAATTACTATAGTTTAAAGTCAAGTAATCGCTAGGTTTATAGGTAAGCTGAAGACCAGCACTTGGTTTGACATCCCAATTTGGTACTGCTATTTTTTGCCAGCCATTTAGCACATGAAATGCCATGTAGAGGTTTTCTCTTTTATTAGCGTAACTAAATTTAATACCCGTTTCGTAGTAAGGGGAATTTTCCGCCAATAAACTCCTGCTTAAGTTCCAACAATCTGCACCAATGGCACTTTCAAAACCAATGTGCGAAGGCATTACGCCTGCGTCTACCCAAATATTTTGTTGCTTAGCTATTTTATACCCAATATTGGCTTCTAATATTGGTTTTGCCCAATTGGGTTCTGCACTTAAATTGTACATCGCATAATTACCTGTCATCAGTGCCAGATTAGATCTAACGCGACTAGCCTGATATCCCAACTTTACAAAAGCCAAATTTATATTTAACTGATTGTGCTTTTTATAATTATAATTGTAATCTGGTTTTTCAAAATTCATAGGATTTGAAAAATCATAACTATAATACATGTCTACATAGGTATTTACTTTCATTGACTTTGTAGAATCCTCTTGAGCAAAGCTTTCAATTGATAGTAATAAGACAAATAATAAACAGGTATAACGCATCAATAAAATTACTATGAATATTTTATTCTTGTAATTAATATTTCAGCGGGATAAGTTTGATGATCCCTATTTTGTTGAAGATTTTAATGATTGGATAAACTGGATCAATTTCCCACCACTTGGATGCAAAATTTGGTCGGGCTCCAGCATGATGATGGTTGTTTTGAAACAACTCACCCAACATCAAGAAGTCAATAAATAAGGTGTTTTTTGAATGGTCTTTTTCTCCTGGAAAATTACGATAGCCATATTTATGTCCAGCCCAGTTGACGATTGCGCCTTGAATTGGGCCTATTAAAAAATGGATGGGAAGTAATAAATACATCCACCATGCACTTGCAAAATAAACATAGAACAAAATGTATAGTCCAGCAAACAATAACCTTGTAACGGTATGGTCTGCTATTTTATCAATTTTTAGATAGACCGGAAAATTCTTATCAAATCGTTTTTCAATTTCTAGTGTACCATGTAAAACGCCATTGTATACATTCTTGGTGTGCATCATCATCGTGAAAACCTCTTTGAAAAAATGTGGCGTGTGGGGATCTTTTTCTGTATCACTATAAGCATGGTGCATACGATGTAAAATAGCATATGCACGGGCGTTTAAATAAGAACTACCTTGGGTTACCCATGTAAATATATAAAAGTACTTCTCCCAAAAAGGGGTCATTGTAAACATTTTATGTGCCGAATAGCGATGTAGATAAAAAGTCTGCCCAAACAAGGAAAGATACCAATGTAGCATCAAAAAAATCAATACGGCCATCATAAAAAATTTAACCATGAAGTTACCCTACTTAAGCATTATTATATGAATCTGTTTAACAAAAAAGGGAGGTTTGGCTAGATTGATGATCGATAACTGGAAAAAAGTGGAGACTTTTAAATTTGGGTAAAACTTATTCTATTCTTAATATAGATGTATTTATAAATGTTCTAAATTGTATGTAGTGGATTTTATTTTTTCATAGCTTTAAACTATACCTATGTCTTGGAGAAAATTTAACGGCGAAACACTTAATATACCTATAGAAGACCATTTAAGAAAGTGTATAGAGGAAGAAACAGCAAAAAATGTAAAGCTCAAAGTATATATAGGTACAGATAGTCAGGTAAAACAAACTGTAACAGAATTTGCTACAGTCATTGTTTTTTTAAGAGAGAAAAATGGAGGATTCATGTTTATTCATAATGAGAAAACAAATCAACCACTGCATATAAAAGAAAGAATGTTACTCGAGGTGTCAAAGAGTGTCGAAATTGCTTATGCACTTTGTGATTTATTTATTGAACACGATGTCGAAATGGAAGTACACGCAGATATTAATACCAATAGTCAGTTTAAAAGTAATGAAGCGTTGAAAGACGCAATGGGATATATTATGGGGATGGGCTTCGCATTTAAAGCAAAGCCAGAATCCTTTGCGAGTAGCTGTTGTGCAGACAAGGCGTTGAATTAGTTATTATACGCCACCTGAAAATCAATCTGTATTTTGTTATCCACTTTTACAAATAACAAACTAGGTCTTTCTACTTTATAGTCTTCTAATAATACAGGGAAGCTTCCAGAAAATACCGATCTACGATTGGCCTTCTCAAGTTTTACTTTAGTTTCAATCATGCGCTCTACTCCATGGAATTGTAATTTACCTTTTACTAGAATTCCGTCTGTTGTATACTGCACACTACTACTACTAAATAAAATTCTTGGATATGATAAGCCATCTAATACTTCCATCATATGGCTGTCTCTACTAGAGAGTCCACTGTTAAATGTTGCTACATTCACTACAATTGAAATTTGTTCAATTTCATTTTTTTGTTCGTTCCACTTAGTAGCCACTTTTAAATCTTTACTTACACCCTCCCAACGATGCAATTTGTGCACCATTGAATATTTTATAGAAGATGTGCTCGCTTCATAAGTTGGGCTTTGAAAGAACATGGAAACAATAAAAGAGAGTATTATATGTAATTGCATAATTTAAAATTTAATGACCACCATAGCTGCTGCTAAGCTAACAAAACTAGTGTAGGCTGCTGCTCGGTGATATGGTTTAAGGGCATAATTGTTTTCGAGTTGAGACGCTAAAATATTGGTTGCTAACATACCGGACATGTGTGCAATGGCTAACCACTTATGCAATCTGATAGAAGTTAATTTTTTATCTCTTTTAAAAGTAGAATGATGCAATTGCAACATTTTTCTTCTTATCCTTAAATCAATCTTTCTTCTATCTATAGGGTCTTGGATATTGCCATACCTATTTTTAAAAATTCCTTTTTCGCCCCAAATCAATTGTTGCGTAAAAAGCATTTTTTTAGGAGCGATTAATTGGCTATCAATTTTTTCATCTACTAATAAGGTTTGTAAAAGTGAATCCGTTTGAGCTTGGACCTTATTTAGATTTCCAATCAAAATGAATAAAAAAAATACCTTTAACAAAGATTTGTATTTCAAATAGTTATGCATTAGTGCGTATTTTTTGGTAAACTATCTATTAAATGCTACAACAAAAGTACTTTAACCATTGTTATGATGTAGGTTTAATTTTACTTATCATAAAAATTTATTATAATGGAAAGAAAAGATTTCATTGAACAAGTAGGCCTTAGTGCTGCTTCAATATTGATTTTTGGTTGCATGCAAGGATGTTCTAAATCAGACAGCCCTGCGCCTACAACTCCACCATCTAATAATACTAATCCGCCAAAAGCCATTGATTTCACAATCAATATAACAACAAATCCATATACCAGTTTAAACACTGCTGGAGGATTTTATGTAGATAAATCCAATAATATCATCATTGCTAGAACACTTACCGATGAATTCATAGCAGTAAGTTCTCTTTGCACCCATCAACAAGTTTTATTAGATTTCCAACCAGGTAATAATCGTTTTTACTGTTCTGGTCACGGATCTTTATTTAGCACAACTGGAGCTGTACTTAATGGTCCAGCAAATGCCCCATTAAAGCAATATAAAATTACACGTACTGGAAATAGTCTTAGAATTTTTGAATAATTATATTTATACCCATCATAAAAAAGCATGCTATTTATTCAACAGCATGCTTTTTTATGCACTCATCTTTATTAAAATATAAACTTAGTACTTAAGAAATTAGAATGATGAGAAGATACAATATCATTGATAATATGCTTGTTCTCCTCAGTTAATTTTGCTGCCACTAAAGACCTGATCGAAAAAGACCTCAACGCATCCACTACAGACAATGTACCTTCTGCGCTATCCTTTCGTCCTGTAAACGGAAAACTATCTGGACCTCTTTGACATTGACAATTGATATTTACCCTACTTACTTGGTTCACCAATGGGTCAATCAAACTGGCTAATTCAGCTTGATTTTTTGAGAACAAACTAACTTGTTGACCATGTGTTGACTCTATAATGTATTGGATAGGCTCTTCAATGTCTTCAAATGGAATAACAGGAATAATTGGACCAAATTGTTCTTCGGTATAAATCTTCATTTTATGATTCACTGGGAATAAGATAGCTGGGTAGATAAAAGTTTCTTTAATTGTACCGCCATTTTCATTCATCACGGCAGCTCCATGTAATTTAGCATCCTCAATTAAATCATTTAAATAAGCTGGCTTACCGGGTTCTGGTAGCGGCGTCAAAGTCACTCCTTTTTCCCAAGGCAATCCAAATTGTAATTTCGCTACTTGTTCTTTTAATAATTCTATGAATTCTTTTGCAATAGACTGATGCACGAAAATGGTTTTAAGTGCAGTACATCTTTGTCCATTAAATGATAGTGATCCTAAAACTGTTTCTTGAACAGCTAATTTAATATCCGCATCCTTTGTAATAATAGCTGCATTCTTGGCATCTAAACCTAAAATGGCTCTCAGTCTATTTACTTTTGGATGTAACTTTTTTAATTGATTGGCAACTTTACTTGAACCAATGAGCGTCAATACATTGATCTTGCCAGACTCCATCAATGCAGGGATGATCACATTGCCTCTTCCATAAATCGTATTCACTACACCTTTAGGGAAACAAGATTTAAATGCTTCTAACATTGGATAATGCAATAAAGTACCATGCTTTGGTGCCTTAAATAATAAAGTATTACCCATGATGATTGCAGGAATCAAAGTAGTAAAAGTTTCATTTAGAGGATAATTGAATGGCCCCATACACAATACAACACCTAATGGTGATCTTCTGATTTGCGCAACAATGCCTTGTTCGATGGTGAATCTAGAAGAGTCTCTATCAATATCTTTTAGTGCTTCTATTGTTGCATAAATATATTCAACTGTTCTGTCAAATTCTTTTTCAGAGTCTGCATAAGTTTTACCAATCTCCCACATAATCAATTTCACTACAATCTCTTTTTGTGCTAACATTTTTACAACAAACTGTTCAACGCAGCTGATTCTTTGTGCAACTGACATGGTTGGCCACTCACCTCTACCATCATTATAAGCCCTGCAGGCTGCATCTAAAGCTATCTTTGCCTCCTTCTCCGTACATATAGGATAGGATCCTATCTTGATGCGCTGAACACCATCTGGGGTGTGCATACAAATAGGTGAAAAGACTTCGTGGGTTGGACCATCCCAAGTAACTAACTCACCATCAGATAGATAAGTCTTTTGATCGATCAATTCTGGTAATGCAAAAGCCTCAGGAATTGCTTGCTTTTGTACAATTAAGTGGTCCAATTGTTCTTGAAATGTCATATTGATGCGTTTAATAATAATGATAACAAAAAATCAAGCTTATTGTTGAATGCATGAAAAAGCATCAAAAGCCTGTTTATAGCTCTCTTTTATGATGCACATACCTAAATCTGTACAAAAAGAAAGATGCAATTGCAAATAAGAAGCCAACGATAATGATTAAATAATTCATAGGCTTTTCTATCGTTAAAGACATTCTAAGTAAAATTGTCGTGATGATAAAACTTGCATTTCTAAAAATAATGAAGAAGGAGGAGTGGAAAGTAAATGAAATGATAAGTAATAAAACATCCACAAAAATCATGATAGAAAAAAAGTCTTCGTAAAAAACTGTATTTGGGTTTGGATAACGATCATTTATTCTTAATGCTTCAAGCATGTCCATTGACCAATTCAATAAACTAGTGATACTTAAAATTAATAACACTACGATCATACTCAAGGAAACTAATTTCTTGATATTGATAAATTGGTTTAACTCCCTAATGATTTCCTTGTTATTACTACTATTGTAAATTTTATAATATACAATTGTCAGTCCTAACATGACAATAGATGCACCTAGATCATATAATAAACTTAAAAATGCAGGGTTTTGAAAATGAATGGCTTCACTTGTATTAAAGTCAGC
>RFSD01000098.1 GCA_009924165.1 Chitinophagia bacterium
CAGGAGGTATTTAATGCCTACGATATTCACTTGCACGTTCCTGAGGGCGCAACGCCAAAAGATGGCCCAAGTGCGGGTATCACTATTTTAACTGCTTTAAGTTCTGCTTATACTGGCAGGAAAGTAAAACCATTCTTAGCAATGACTGGAGAGATTACACTTAGAGGTCAGGTCTTGCCAGTAGGGGGTATTAAAGAAAAAATATTAGCAGCTAAAAGAGCGGGCATGAAAGAAATTATTCTTTGTTGGCAAAATGAAAAAGATGTGAATGAAATTGAC
The DNA here is from genome assembly GCA_009924165.1 of Chitinophagia bacterium. GTDB lineage: Bacteria > Bacteroidota > Bacteroidia > Chitinophagales > Chitinophagaceae > Sediminibacterium. The sequence continues at coordinate 280 of RFSD01000098.1, forward strand.
CAAGCTTTTATTAAAGGGGTGAAGTTCTATTACGTAAAAAATATGCAACAGGTGCTAGATTTAGCCCTTGTTTAATTGATTTTTAATTTTCAAACCCTAGCTTTGTTGCATGCGTTCGATTCAATTCATCTTCAGGCTAGGGTTTTTTATTGCCTGCTATTTTAATAGCGGATGGTTTATTGGGGGCAATCCTATTTTTGCACAAACCACTGCTGGGAATGCAGTATATCAATTCTTAAAATTGCCTAACTCTGCTAAAGCAACAAGTTTAGGCGGACTTAATATTAGCTCCATTGGAAATGACCTCGGTTTAGCAATGACACAACCTGCGTTATTATCAACCAATTTAGATAGGGAATTACAAGTAAGTGTGAAGCCCTATTTTGCAGGTATTCAGCAATATGATTTAAACGGGGCCAATAAATTAAAATCAGATTGGGTGGTAGGATGGGGTGTTCACTTTATGGACTATGGAGATATTCTACAAACGGATAACATAGGTAATGAATATGGATTTATCAATCCGAATGAATATTCGATTCAGGTGGGTATTGCAAAAACTTATCGGGAATATTTTAATTTTGGTACACAAATAAAATTCATACAATCCAACTATGGCCAATTTAGATCCAATGCCATTGCAATGGATGTTGGGGTGCGTTATCTTTCACCAAATGGATTGTCACAATGGAGTATTTTATTACAAAATGTTGGAACGCAATTAAAATATTTTCAAGTAAAGGAAGAACTACCATTGAATTTAGTCCTAGGCTGGTCCAAAAAATTAGCCAATGCCCCTTTACAATTTTCGGTTACAGCAGAGCGATTATCTGTTTGGAATGACAACTATTATGATATTGATTTTTACAATGCAGAAGGATATCAAAAGCCTGGTTCACTTCAAAATGTTTTTAACCACCTTATTCTAGGGTCGCAATTGTATATCGGACAAAGCTTTGAAATAGATCTTGGCTATCATTTTGCACGAAGGTTCGAATTGAACCTACCTAATCAGCCCAATAGTTTAAATGGAATAAGTGCTGGTTTTAGTTTTCCTTATAAAAGAGTGCAGTTTCAATATGGTACAGGCTTTTTTCAAAGAAATAATTACCATCATTTCACATTGCAGTATGCATTGCGACCAAAAGAGTAGAATTTATTGAATTCAGTTGATTAATCATTTAGATGTTTGAATTAAAATGATTTGTTATAATGCTCCAATGGTATTTATTGCTGTTTTTTAGGCATCACTGCTTTTGGTTTATTAGCAGGTGTAGTTGCTTGTTTAGGTTCTGTTGTTGGCTTTTTAGGCACTGTAGATTTATTAGCAGAAGGATTATTTGTTGCAGGAACTTCAATAGCTGGCTCATTATTTGAAATTAAACTGTAATCTGATTCTGCTGCAATGCCCTCTGCATCTGTATCTGGCACCGTTAAATCTATACTTGAATCCTTACCAACAAAATTGACATTAAAGTCTGTACTTAAATTATCAGGTCTTAAAAAACTTGCGTTTCTATCTAAATTACTTGCAGGATCGTTGGCTACTTTATTCATAAAATAGGCCCAAATAGGTAAGGAGCCATGTGCACCCTGTCCAAAATAATTATCTGTAAAACGAATATATCGGTCATCTGCACCTACCCAAGCACCAGCAAGAATTTGTGGGGTGTAACCCATAAACCATAAGTCACTATTATCATTGGTGGTACCTGTTTTTCCAGCTACAGCTTGTGTTCCAATATCATATGAATACATACTTCTACCAGTGCCTTTTGAAATCACCCCCTCCATCATACTTACCATTGAGTAGGCCGTTAATTCACTAATTACTTTCCTTCTTTGTGGAGAGAAACTTTCTAGTACATTTCCATTTTTATCTTCGATACGATTGATGAAAAATGGTTGGGCATTGTATCCACCGCCTGGGAACATGGTATAAGCTTGTACCATTTCAAATAAGGATACTTCACAAGCACCTAAAGCAATTGAAGGATAAGCAGGGATATCAGCTTGAATATTGGATTTTTTTAAATAGTCAACCAATTCTTTTGCTGCTTCGTTGCCATCACCATTAATTTGTTTCATGATATAGGCAGTGGCACAATTTCTAGACTCGGCCAAAGCTTGTGCCATAGGCATAGATTGACCTGTACAAGATTTTGGTGTATTTGGTACCATACCATATCCTTCAAAATTTTGTTGTTGATCCTGTACAATACTAAATGGTGTAAAGCCTGCTTTTTCTATTGCTAAAGAATATAATAAAGGTTTCATGGTCGAACCAACCTGTCTTCTTGTATTGATATTGACATGGTCATATTTAAATGTCTTAAAGTCAATACCACCTACCCAAGCTTTCACTTCACCCGTGAAAGGGTCTACTGCTAAAAATCCAGTTTGTAGCATTTGCTTATGGTACTTTAAGGAGTCCATTGGCGTCATGATGGTATCAATGAACCTATTTTTATTCCATGCAAAAACACGCATCGGCAAAACCTCATCAAATGTTTTTCTGATATCTGTTTCCTCCATATCCTCGCGTTTCAAATTCCTCCAACGATCTGTTTGTTTAACTGCTAATTCCAATTGACTACTAAAGTCTTTCCAAACAGAACCTGTTTTAATATTGGATTGTTTATTAAACTCTCTTTGCAAGTAAGCCATATGTCTAGCAACCGCCTCCTCTGCGTACAATTGCATACGAGGGTTAATGGTGGTATATATTTTCAGTCCATCTCTGTATAAATTGTATGCATCCCCATTATTCTTCTTGTGTTCTTTGCACCACTTTTTCATGTACTCGCCAAGGTAACTTCTAAAGTAGGGGCCTAGGCCATTGTTTTCATCTAGTTTCTTGAAATTAGTGACTAAGGGCAAAGCTTTTAATGCTGTAGCTTGATCCTCCGTGATGTATTTTTCCCCGGCCATTCTATTCAATACCAAGTTTCTTCTATCAATAGCTAATTTAGGATTCCTGTTGGGATTGTATTTAGTAGGCGCATTGATCATACCAATCAATAATGCAGCTTCTTCGATGGTTAAGCGATCTGGTTCCTTTTGGAAAAAAGACCTTGAGGCATTGCTTACACCAAAAAGATTCTCACTAAAAGGCACTGTGTTTAAATATAAGGTGATGATTTCTTGCTTCGTGAAATTGCGCTCTAGTTTGATGGCAATTATACTTTCTTTGATTTTTTGAATGACTCTTAAGAGTTTATTTTTGGTACCCCAGTTATCGGTAAATAAATTCTTTGCAGTTTGCATCGTAATGGTAGACGCACCACCTTGACTTCCAAGAAAAGCAACTGCTCTTAATAAGCCTTCTCCATCAATACCGTAGTGGTCATAAAATCTTTTATCTTCAGTCGCAACAAGGGCTTGCAATAAATAGGGGCTAATATCTCTGTACTTCACACTAATTCTATCTTCTAAATAAAACTTACCCATTGGCGTACCATCTTGCGCATAAACTTGACTAGCCAAGGAAGCTGTTGGATTTTCAATATCATCTAGATCGGGCATATCTCCAATCCACCCAAAATTGAGCATGAGTATAAATAGCAAAAAGATACCTGCTGCAATCAAGTAATATTTCCAGAATAGTCTTACCCAATTCTTTGGTCCTTTCTTAAACTCTTTTGCTGTTGTTTTATTTTCTGAATTCACTTTTTACCATTTAAGGTTTAAAATAATAATTTGATTTATCACGCTTATATTGTTCTAATTGCTCTTGATTGTTAATTAAAACAATATTTGATTTACCTATTAAAGTTAAGTCGTATTGTTTTTTAGCAATGAATGAAATAATTTCTGTACTTAATCTAGGCTTTACTTTATTTATATAGGTAAGACCATCGGATGCTTTTTCGAATGGTCCAATCCATACAATATGACTTTGGTCTGTAAACTGAACATAAGTCACTGCAAGGTTAAGTGGTTTGAATGTTTCTGTATTATAGTCTTTGATTGCATTTTGAATCTCTTTCACAAATATAGTAGAAACATTCATAGTTTGTAAAGCTATATAGTGTTGTTCCAAGCTATCATTGGTAAATGTAATTTGATTGGTTAGATTTTTAGAAAAGGTGCTGTCATTTTTTGGATTGACTGCCATTTTTAAATTTGGAGCGCCATTCAAATTACTATCATTCTTTGAGTTGATAGCATTTGCTTTACTTTGCACAATGGCTTCTTCCTTTGTATTGATTAATTTAGATGGTTTAACAATAATTAATGCTGCTAGATAGGCTTCGGTTACTTTTCTATTATTGATCTCCGTAATAATATTTTTAGCCCTTGCTTTTATGGACTCGCTTTTATTTTGTGCAATAATTTCGTTACAATATTCAATTGCTAGGCTGTCTTTTCCTAATTGAGCATACATCTTAACTTTTAAAAACTGATAGGGGGTATTCCATTTTGTGCCTTTGAATTGCTTTTGTGCTTCTTCCATTTGAGTACCAAATTGATCCCAATCTCCAATTTGCGCTAAAAAATAAGCAGCTTTATAAGCTTCAGCACTGTTTTTATCTATACGATCTAGATTTTCTTTAGCCTTCTTCTTTTGTGCATAGATACCCTCTGGAAATTGTTTTGTGATGAGTGCTATAAGGCTATCAGAAGAAGTTACATTTCCAATATGCAGGTAATGACTTGCCAAATCGAGTAAAGCACTTTCAGTCGTAGTTGGTTCAATATTACTTTGAATTACCGCTTGGTATCTTGGCAATGCTTTTTCAAAATCATTCAATTCGTATAAAAATATTTTTGCAATGGATAAGCTATTATTATTCCAATTAATTTTGGATTGTTTTAAATCTGTATCATTTTGTATCAATTGGATGTTTAGCTGCACAGCACTATCTTTCTCTTGAGATATTGACTTAGTACTATTATTCAGTACTTGCCCAGTATTCAACTGCATAAAAGCTTGAGTGCTATCTATATTTGCTTGACTTGCTCTTGCTAATTGTATTGTTGTTTTTCTACGCCAGTTGTCCACATTTGGACGATCACCCCATTTTTTGATGAAGTTCGTAATACCCATACTTACATTTTGAGGATTGTCAAAATAGAAATCCGATTTTGCATCTTGTTTTGATGTCGAATTTCCAAACGCATTAGCAAATGAATAGCCAGGGTTATTATTTTGGTTGCTTTTATTATTATTGTCAGATGCTAGAGTTTTTTTATTTGGGTCAGTGAATAAGTCCTTTTCTTGGGACTTAATAAATATGATTCTTTTTTGCCACTGTTTAGCCATACTTTCCTGCGCTATTTTTGGTGCAGCATAAATCATTTGTAAGCTATCTTCGTTTGCAATCAATTCGTTTAATTCAGCTATTTTGCCCATCCATTTTTTTCTTACTATGATTTCATCATAATTAGGAAATGTTTTTAATAAGTCATTTAAATTTTCGTAAGCTATTTTAGCAACCGAAAATTGGTCTATTTTATAATTTATTGCACCTAATTGAACTAAAGTTTTTTGTTTTAATTTGGTATTTTTTTCATTTTTCTGAATCGAAGCAATAAGCCATTGATTTGCTTTTGTTATTGATTGATTACGAAGAGCAAGTTGCGCCATTTCATAATATATAATATCTGCAAAAGCAGCATATTTTTCTTTCTTGATCATTCGCTCTAAAGCATTGGCTAAACTTTCCCAAGATTTTTCACCACGATTTGCATCAATGCTAGCCATATAAATACTTGCATAAACTGCAATGACAGGATTGGACACTATTGCCCCAGCTTTTTTGAACCAGTTGTAGGCAAGGTCAATTTTTTGTTCTTTTTCATACAATTGTGCAATCAAAAAAGACCATCTTGCTTTGGTTAATGGATCTTTTGCATTGTCTAAGCCCTTAACGAGGTAGTTTGCTGCACTATCATACATGCCAGATAAATAATAACCATAAGCCAGTTGTTCATATAAAAAAGGTTGCAAGCGTTTTGGAAAGCCAAGGTCTGTTTTCAATAATTGTAACAAACTAATACCTTCGTTGATTTCACCTGCTTCAAAATAAGTTCTAGCTTGCCAAATCATACTTTCATTCCTTACGTTTTTATTCTCCCAAACACGATTGTTTTCTGGAGATGCAATGCTGAATTTACCGGGTTTATTTAAATTACTTCCAATTGGCAGGTCAGCACCATCTTCTTTTTCAAAAAAAGAGTAATTAATAAATTGTAAGATACTTGCAGCAGTATCAAAATTTTTATGAAATAAGTAAGCTTTTGCCAATACCAAATAA
>RFSD01000099.1 GCA_009924165.1 Chitinophagia bacterium
ATAATATCACTTTGGCATTCTTTTTTTGCCCATTTAACTTTACTATCCAGTATTGATTATAAACAGACTCATCTAAATCCTTGTATTCATCATTGCCTAGGAGCATGTTGACTAATCTTGGACTTGTATTGGAATGCCCTACTATTAAAATTGTTTTTGAATGATTTACTTCTGCTTTTAGTTCTTCAGCAAAACTTTTTAATTGTTTAGGGTCATAATTAATGATAGATAATCCAATAGCATTTGCTAAAGGCAATACAGTTGATTTAGTTCTATTGTAATTAGTAGAATAGATTTTATCGATTTTATATTTCTTAAATGCTTGAATTAATGATGCTGCTCTTTCTTGGCCTTTAGCGTTTAAAGGGGGGTCTGCTTGCATCATTTGAGAACCAGCTACTGTTGTGTCTTTTTCTGCATGCCTTAGGATGATAAATCTTTGTTTTTGAGCATTTAAAACCGACGTAAACAATAGTAGGATAATGATGGTTAAAAAAGGAGACTTAAGCATACAGTATGATTTAATTACTCTTTCCATTCAATTGGAATAGAGATTTCGTTTTTACGTCCAATAAATTGGAAAGGTGCATTATATCCTAGGAAATTAAAGCGGCCTATGATTTTAATCTTCTTTTTTTCAAGTAAGGCAACTAATTTATTGGTATAATCATTGATCTTTTCATCATTAGCATAACCTCCGAATGCAATCACTGCAGCATATACTGGCTCGGATTGTTTGATTTCAACAGTTGCATCTTTTGGTTTAGGTAATGTAGCCATATCATATTTCTCTGGCATTACAAAACTCATAGCCGACCCTTTTTCGCTCATCTCCATTCTCACGGGGGCGGTCATGGCAATGCTTTTATTTTGGTCATTACCGCCAAAAATATAACCTGCTAGCTTTCTAAATCCACTGCTTGCTACTTGTTTATAGTTTACTCCAGAAGAGCGAATAGTAGCAAAGGTTGCTTTGGGATAAAATCGAATTTCAAAACCATCCTCCTTTTTAACCACCCTATACTTTTGGGTTTCAATGCTAGAAGCCGAAAAACTTCTAAAGGATTGAAATACAATAAAAATGAGGGCTAAAGCCGATAATAGGTAGATTGCTTTCATGCTTATAATAACATAAGTAAAAGGGAAATGTTTGGTATTTGGGGGATTGTCGGCTTCGTTTCACTTCACCGACTTCCCTAAATGGCGTCCTTACTCAAAGCTTTTCAACGAACCGCTTCGCGTTTCGTTGGCTTTTTTGCTTTTCGTCTGCTTACGTGAGCGAGCTCCCGCCGCAGCCTTAAAACAAAAAAGCCTGTCACTTTCGTGACAAGCTTTGTGAACTGGCTGGGACTCGAACCCAGGGCCCATACATTAAAAGTGTATTGCTCTACCAACTGAGCTACCAATTCTAACCCGTTTCCCTTTTGAGGAGTGCAAAAATAAGGATTAATCGAAACAAACCAAATAAAAAGGGAACTTTATTTTGCCTCTAAATTGCTCCTAAGTGGTTCATCTTCAAATAACAATTACTTTTGTACAAACGCATTTTTATGTCTGTATTCAACAATCAAGTAGTAGTCATAACGGGTGGGTCCGATGGCATCGGAAAGGCTTTGGTAGAGCAGTTTTTAGCCATGGGTGCAAGAGTTGCTACCTGTGGAAGAAGTCAGGAAAAATTACATCAATTGCAAGTGCAGCATCCCGGTGCGCCTTTGTTTTTGAAAGGTGTAGATGTTAGTAAGGAACAAGAATGTGAACAATTTATTACAGATGTCTTAAGCACTTGGGGACAGATTGATGTGTTGATTAATAATGCCGGAATTAGTATGAGGGCATTAATTACAGAAACAAATACAGAAACTTTGAAGCAAGTGATGGACATCAACTTTTGGGGTACCGTATACACCACTAAAGCTGCTTTGCCCTCCATATTGAATCAAAAAGGGGTGATTGTGGGTGTGTCTTCTATAGCAGGGTATCGTGGTCTACCTGGAAGAAGCGGGTATTCTGCGTCTAAATTTGCACTAAATGGCTGGCTAGAATCCATTAAAACCGAATTATTACATACTGGCACCCATGTGATGTGGGTTTGTCCCGGATTTACAAGTTCCAATATCCGCAACGCCGCCTTAAACAAGGATGCAAAATCACAAGGGGAGTCTCCGATGGACGAGGGGGAAATGATGTCTTCGGAGGAGTGTGCTGGGCATATTATTCAAGCAATTGAAAAGCGTAAACGTACTTTGGTACTCACTTTTACAGGCAAGCGCGCCGTTTTTATGAATAAATTTTTCCCAGGCTTGGCAGACAAGTTGACTTTTAATTTTTTCTTCAAAAATGGACAGCTTATTAAATAGTGTTTTGGTATAATAACTCGTTCATTATTACGTTATTATTTAAATATGCCATTAATAACTTTAACATCTGATATTGGCCAAGAGGATTTTATCATTGGTGCTGTTAAAGGGCAGATTTTGTCAACTATTCCAGGCTGTGTCATTGCAGATATCACACATTATTTATCCAGTAAGAATTATCAACAAGGGGCGTATATTTTCAATAATGCTGCAAAGTATTATCCAGCCGGAACCGTGCATATCGTGATGGTGAATGCATTCCACTATCCAACAGATCATTTATTATTTGCCCACTACAATGGGCATTATTTTGTTACACCAGACAATGGTTTTTTAACCATGATGCTGGGATTGAAGCCTAAGGAAATTGTTAGAATCGATTGTAAAGGAGCTGGAACTTTTATTCAAATGACCGAACGCGTGGTTGAGGCCATTGCGTATTTTTTTGCATCTGGTAGTTTGGAGGAAGCGGGGGAAAGAACAGATACCATTCAAGAGATCTATCCAATGCAACCTACTTTAGGTCCAGACTGGATGGAGGGGCAAATTTTATTTATTGATCAGTTTGAGAACGTAGTGGTCAATATCCGCAAGGAAGAATTTGATTTTCATGCCAAGGGTAGGTCCTTTAAGATTGTATTTACCCGAAACGAGACCATTGAAACATTGAGTCAAAACTACGGATCCGTCCCTGTGGCCGATAAGATGGCTTGGTTTAACTCGGCTGGCTATTTAGAGATAGCTGTAAGAGGGGGCAATATGGCGGGTTTGTTTGGCTTGAGTAAATACGATGAAAACCAGTCTAGTAAACAACGTCCGAACGATAATAAGTGGTTTTTCCAGATGGTGCGTGTTTTCTTTGAATAGTTGATCATTTGTTTTTTCATTTGCCTTTTTCGGGGTATTTTTGCACCCTAATAAACACTTAAAATAGAACTATATGGCATACGACGTAATCGTTATTGGTAGTGGTCCTGGTGGATATCCTGCTGCTATTCGTGCTTCTCAATTAGGCTTGAAAGTAGCTGTCATTGAAAAAGAAAGCTTAGGTGGAGTTTGTTTAAACTGGGGTTGTATCCCAACCAAGGCATTAATCAAGAGTGCGCAGGTATATGATTATGTAAAGCATAGTGCAGATTATGGTATCACTACAACAGGTGTGAATCATGATTTTGGTGCAGTGGTAAAGCGTAGCCGTGGTGTGGCAGATAAGATGAGCAAAGGTGTTCAGTTCTTAATGAAGAAGAATAAGATTGATGTGATCATGGGTTATGGTAAAGTACACTCTAAAGGCAAGGTAGAAGTAAAAGCTGCAGATGGTACAACTCAAGTGATCGACACAAAATATATTGTACTTGCAACAGGTGGTCGTTCAAGAGAATTACCAAACTTAAAGCAAGATGGTAAAAAAGTAATGGGCTACAGAGAAGCAATGGTGATGGAGCAACAACCAAAGAGCATGATCATTGTGGGTAGTGGTGCGATAGGTGTTGAGTTTGCCTACGTTTACAATAGCATGGGTACAAAAGTGACGATTGTTGAATTTGCACCAAGAATTGTTCCAGTAGAAGACGAAGATATTTCTAAGGAATTAGAAAAGCAATACAAGAAGCAAGGCATTGAGATCATGACAAATGCATCTGTTGAGTCAGTGGATACATCTGGAGCTGGAGTGAAAGCATTGGTTAAAAAATCAGATGGTACGACTATGACGATAGAAGCAGATGTGCTTTTAAGTGCTGCTGGAGTTGTAGCGAATATCGAAAATATTGGGTTAGAACAAAACGGTATCAAAGTAGATAAAGGAAGAGTCGTAGTAGATAAGTTTGGACAAACTGCTGTGCCAGGTATTTATGCGATTGGGGATTGTTCTCCTGGTCAAGCATTGGCGCACGTGGCAGCAAAAGAAGGTATCAACGCTGCAGAGCATATTGCATACATGGAAAAGAAGCATGCACATATGCCTGAGGGAATTGACTACAATAACGTTCCAGGATGTACTTACTGTATCCCTGAGATCTCTAGCGTAGGTTATACAGAAAAAGCTGCCAAGGAAGCAGGATATGAAATCAAAGTTGGTAAGTTCCCATTTGTAGCAAGCGGAAAAGCTTCTGCAGCTGGCGCGACCGAAGGTTTTGTGAAAGTGATCTTTGATGCAAAATATGGTGAGTTCTTAGGCTGTCATATGATTGGCATGAATGTAACTGAAATGATTGCTGAAGCTGTGGTAGCTCGTAAATTAGAAACCACTGCACATGAAATCTTAAATGCGATTCATCCACACCCAACAATGAGTGAAGGCTTGAAGGAAGCAACTGCTGCAGCATACGGCGAAGCAATTGATATCTAACTAGCTTGGAATAAAATACAGAATGGCTCGTGCTTCAAATGATTTTGAATGCGGGCCATTTTTAATAAGATGCAATTAAAAGGAAGTAAGGAATAATATAATAATGAAGTACGAAAAAGAAATTAACCGAAGAAAAAGCTTTGCCATCATCTCTCACCCAGATGCGGGTAAGACGACCTTGACAGAGAAATTATTGTTATTCGGTGGTGCCATTCAAACTGCAGGTGCCGTAAAAAGCAATAAGATCAAAAAGCATGCAACTTCGGATTTTATGGAGATCGAACGTCAAAGAGGTATCTCTGTAGCCACTTCGGTGATGTCTTTTGAATACAAAGGAAACTTGATTAATCTATTGGATACTCCAGGTCACAAGGACTTTGCCGAGGATACTTATAGAACCTTAACGGCAGTGGATAGTGTGATATTGGTAATTGATTCTGTAAATGGAGTAGAGCCGCAAACAAGAAGGTTGATGGAAGTTTGTAGTATGCGTGCTACACCGGTGATTGTGTTCATTAATAAGATGGATCGTGATGGTAAAAACAGGTTTGATTTATTAGAGGAAATAGAAGCGGAATTAAAAATTTCTTTACACCCTATGACCTGGCCTATTAATAGTGGTAAAGAGTTTAAGGGGGTATATAATTTACATGATAAAAGTTTACGTTTATTTACTGCAAGCACTAAAGCAGATGATGAAGATGTGGTAGCGATAGGCGATTTGTCTAGTCCAGTCTTGCAACAAAAAGTGGGTGACCGTGATGCAGATTTATTAAGAGAAGATGTAGAGTTGATTGACGGCGTATATGGAGCTTTGAATCCTGCAGATTATTTGTCTGGTGCAATTGCTCCTGTATTTTTTGGTTCTGCGGTGAATAATTTTGGGGTCCAAGAAATGTTGGACACTTTTATTCAGATTGCACCCACGCCTCGTGATAGAGAAACAAGTGTCAGAAAAGTGCAAGCAGGAGAAGATAAGTTCAGCGGATTTATTTTTAAGATCCACGCCAATTTAGATCCTAAGCACCGTGACAGAATTGCTTTTATGCGTGTTTGTAGTGGCAGGTTTGAGCGTAATAAATATTATACCCATGTCCGCTTAGACAAGGATGTGCGTTTTACCAATCCTTATACTTTCTTAGCACGCAGTAAGGATATCGTGGAAGATGCTTATCCTGGTGATGTGGTGGGTCTTTTTGATACTGGAAATTTTAAGATTGGAGACACATTAACCGAAGGGGAAAAATTTTACTTTACAGGTATCCCAACATTCTCACCAGAGATCTTTAAAGAATTAGTGAATAAAGATCCTATGAAGACCAAGCAATTGGAGAAAGGCATTCAACAGTTAACAGACGAAGGGGTGGCGCAGTTGTTCACGCAGTTTGGTGGTAATAAAAAAATCATTGGTTGTGTGGGGGACTTACAGTTTGAAGTAATTCAATACCGTTTATTACAAGAGTATGGGGCGGCTTGTGAATTCAGAACCCTGCCTTTTTATAAAGCATGTTGGTTGACCTCTACAGATAAAAATAAGTTGAACGATTTCTTACGTTATAAGCAGCAAAACGCGGCCGAAGACAAAGATGGTTCACCAGTGTATTTAGCACAAAGTGAGTGGTTTTTAAATACAGAAATCACCAACAACCCTGACATTACATTCCACTTCACCAACGAAGTCAA
>RFSD01000100.1 GCA_009924165.1 Chitinophagia bacterium
AGGAATCCAATATGGTTTTTTCAAAAAAATAAATTCTATGATGAAAAAATTTTTTCTATTGAGTTTTCTTGCTTCATTCCTTATGATTGGAGTAGCAATAGCTCAAAACACAACAGTCAATGGTAAGGTTACCGACGAATCAGGTGCTCCAATTGCAGGTGCTAGTGTACTTGTAAAAGGATCTAAAACAGGTGTTAATACTGATGCTCAAGGTAATTTCACTATTGCAGTTCAAGCAAACAAGGTATTAGAAGTGGTAGCGGTTGGTTACGAAAGCCGTCAGGTTTCTACCAATACAAAGTCTCTTTTAATTGTACTGAAACAGGATGTGAAATCACTTTCTGAAGTGGTTGTAACAGGTTTTGGTGGTTCATTAATTAAAAAGGAATTAACTGGAAATATTGCCCGCGTTAAAGGTAAAGACATCGAGTACATGCCAACACCTAGTGTGGATGCGGCATTACAAGGTAAAGCTGCGGGTGTATTCGTTAACAGCCAATCTGGTAAATTAGGTCAAGCTGTTACAGTGCGTGTAAGAGGTAACTCTTCTATCTCTGCATCTAGCCAACCTTTATATGTATTAGATGGTATTCCAGTAACTTCTCAAGATCAATCTACTTATGGTGGTGACATGAACCCTTTAACAGATTTGAACCCGAATGATATCGAATCAATCGAAGTTTTAAAAGATGCATCTGCAGGTGCGATCTACGGATCTCGTGCTGCGAATGGTGTGGTTTTAATTACAACTAAAAGAGGTAAAGCTGGTAGAACTCAAATTACTTTCAACTTGCAAACTGGTCAATCAGAAGCAACTAAGAGAGTAAGAATGTTGAACTCAACTGAGTACAATGAGTTAGCATTGGAAGCTGCAAAATATTCTGATGACCAAGATGGCACTCCTTACGACGATCCATATAGCTATACACAATACATGAAAGATGTAATGAGCTACAATAGCTTCGGTTTATGGGATAAAGATAAGAGTACAACTTATGATTGGCAGGATCAGGCTTTCCAAACTGGTCAATACCGTCAAGCTGATTTACAAATTAGAGGCGGTAATGATAAGACTAAATTCTTCTCTTCTTTCCAACACTTAGACCAAGGTGGTACTATTGTTGGTAACGAATTAAGCAGAACAACAGGTCGTTTAAATGTAGACCAACAAGCAAATAGCTGGTTAGATTTAGGTGTTTCTTTAAGCTTATCTAGAACATTTAACCGTCGTTTGCCAGGTGATAATGCATTCTCAAATCCATTGCAATCAGCGGCTTTATTGCCAATGTCTCCATTCTTAGATCCTTCAACTGGTTTGCCAACTGGTACACCTCCAGGTGATGTGAACGTGGGTATTTATTTTAACCCAAGAATTCAAGTTGACTACGCAAGATATGTTCAAGATGTATACAGAACTTTTGGTAATACTTATTTCAAAGTAAAATTATTACCTGGTTTGACTTTCCAATCTGAATTTGGTTTAGATTTCTTAAGCCAAAACGAAGAGCGTTATTATCAAACACAAGCTGTTAGAAATACAAGTGCTCCAACTGGTGAGGGTACCAATACTGGTGCATTCATCACGAACTACAACACCAATAGTTATTTTAGCTATAATAAAGTAGCTGGCAAACACAATTTTGCTGCTACCTTAGGTATGCAATACCAACAATCTCAAGCGAAATACAACAGTACAACAGGTATTGGTTTCCCTTCTGATTCTTACAAAAAGATTGCTAGTGCTGCGACTAAGTCTGGTGGTAGTTCATCTCAAACAGATTTCAGATTCTTATCTTATTTCTTAAGATCTAATTATACTTTCAATGAAAAGTATATCGTATCTGCAAGTGGACGTATCGATGCCTCTTCTAGATTCGGTAAGAATTCAAGAACAGGTTTCTTCCCAGCGGTTTCTGCTGGTTGGATCTTGTCTAACGAAGAATTCTTAATGGATAATAAAGTATTAAGTTTCTTAAAGGCAAGAGCTTCTTATGGTATCGTTGGTAACTCTGAAATTGGTAACTTCCCTCAATTGGGCTTATTTACTGGTGATGCAGGTTATGCAGGTGCTGCAGGACAAAGACCTTCTCAATTAAGAAATGATAACTTACAATGGGAAACAACTGCTCAATTAGACGCGGGTATCGATTTCGGATTATTCAATAACAGAATCTCTGGAGAAATCGATTACTACGTTAAAAATACAACTGGTTTATTATTAAATGTAAATATCCCTGCTACAACTGGTTTCTCTAGCATGGTAAAGAACGTTGGTGAATTAGAAAATAGAGGTTATGAATTTGTATTGAACACACAAAACTTTGTTGGTGCTTTCAAATGGAGCACAAGCTTTAACGTAGCATTGAACAAAGGTAAAGTAACCAATATCCAAGGTCAAGTAATTGAAGGTGGTGTTGGTAGCATGAACCGTGTTCAAGAAGGAAATGCAATTGGGGTATTTTTCACAGCAGAGTGGGCTGGTGTTGATCCTGCAAATGGAAACGCCTTATGGTATAAGAATACAAAATTAGCAGATGGAACGCTTGATCGTACAAAAACAAGCGTATTCAGTCAAGCAACAAGAGTTGTAACTGGTGACCCGAATCCAGATGTGATTTTTGGTTTTACAAATAACTTCTCATACAAAGGATTTGATGCAACTATCTTCTTTAACGGTGTTGCTGGTAATGAAAACAATATCTACGGTATGGGTCGTTATTCTTCTGCAAATATGCGTTATGAAGACAACCAAACTTATGATCAAATGGCACGTTGGCAAAAGCCTGGTGACATCACTAATGTACCACAAGCAAGATTGTATTATAACAATGGTGCTCAAATCAGTAGCCGTTATATCGTAGATGGTTCTTATATCCGTTTAAGAACAGCTTCACTTGGTTACACTTTTGATTCTAAGAAATTAAATAAGCTTAAACTTGAGAAAGTAAGAGTGTATGTATCAGGTCAAAATTTATTGACTTTCACAAAGTATCCTTATTGGGATCCAGAAGTTAACGCCGATGATTTTGATTCTAATATTGCAAAAGGTAGTGACTTCTACACACCGCCACAACCAAGAACAATCTTGTTTGGTATAAACATTAATTTCTAATTCGTTAATAAAGCATTTTATGAAAATATATAACAAAACAATAAACAAATACTTAGCTGCAATTTTGTTTACAAGTGTACTTGCTACGGCTTGCGAAAAGCGTCTAGACGTTTTCCCGTACCAAAGTATCGCAGATGACAAAGCTTTGTTGTCTGAGGGCGACGTAAATGTAACTTTAATTGGTGCCTATGATGGTGCACAAGCTGCTACAGTTTACGGAGGTGATATCATGGTATTGAATGAGTTAATTGGTAACTCAGCAGATATCAACTTTACTGGTACTTTTGCTGGCTTGTCTGATGCGTATAGAGCACAGATGGTTGCAAACAATAGTAATGCAACTGGTACTTGGGCTGCTACTTATAGTACTATCAACCGTATCAACAATGTATTATCTGCAGTAAGTAAAGTAACTTCTTCTGCTACAAGAAAAAATACAGTAGAAGGCGAGGCCTTATTTTTAAGAGGCTCTCTTTATTTTGAATTGGTAAAATTATTCGCTAAGCCAGTAGGCGATGGCGATTTTAATACTAACCCAGGTGTGCCATTGGTATTAACACCAACTGGTAACGTTACTGATGCAGATTATAAAGCGAGAGCAACTGTGAAAGCAGTGTATGATCAAGTGATTGCTGATTTAACGAAGGCTGAGTCTTTATTGCCTTCATCTAATACAATCTATGCAACTAAGTGGTCTGCAGCTGCTCAATTGTCTAGAGTTCATTTAGCATTGAAAAACTATACAGAAGCGGGTGCTGCTGCAAACCGTGTAATCACAGGTAGTGGTAAATCTTTAGCAACTGATATTGGTAAAAACTGGTTTACATTCATCAATAATGGAGGAACAACACCTGGAGAATATTTATTCTCAATGAAAGTAACTTCACAAGATGGTACCAATGCATTGAATACCTATTTTGGTAGAACAATCAGCACTTATCCTGGTTCAGCTGGACGTAGTGATTGTAAAATCAAAACAGCACATATTGCTCAATACGAAACTGGAGATAAAAGAAAAGATTATTTTGTTTTATCTGGTGGTAACTACTATACTTTAAAGCATTTAGATCGTTTTGGTGATGTGCCAGTAATACGTTTATCTGAAATGTATTTAACAAGAGCAGAAGCAAACCAAAGAAATTCAACTGCTGTTGGGGCTACTCCATTAAGTGATGTGAATGCAATTCGCACTAGAGCTGGTTTACCTGCTTTAACTGCAGTGACATTGGCAGCTATCTTAAAAGAAAGAAGATTGGAATTGGCTTTCGAAGGACAATTCTTACCTGATGCTAAAAGAACACAAACTGCTGTTGGTGCATTGGCTTGGAACTCTCCAAAGTTAATCATGCCTATCCCTCAAAGAGAGATGGATGTGAACAAGAAATTAGTTCAAAACGAAGGTTATTAATCCTAATTGGATGACATAAAAAAAAGACCCCGAATTTTCGGGGTCTTTTTTTTTACAGTTTGATCTCTTCCATTTGATCATCTAAAAACTTATACTCCACCAAGTGGCTTGTATTAGAAGCCTGAGAATGTAGTTTTATTTTATACTTCTTTTTCCAGCGCTTGATGATGCTATTAAAGATCCCTTTTGTTAAGTGTGAATGTATGATAGGGTGCACTAAAATTGTCAATTTATGATGACCATGTGTGGCTAAATAAGCTAACTTCTTCTCCATCTCGTCTTCTAATAACAAAGAAGCTGTAATGGTGCCTGTGCCTGAACAAGCAGGACAGTCTTCGGAAGTATTGATATTGACTTCGGGTCTGATTCTTTGTCTAGTGGCTTGTAATAGGCCAAATTTTGAAATGGGCAAAATAGAATGTCTAGCTCTATCTGTTTTCATGAACCCTTCTAAAGCTTCTTGTACCTTCTTCCTATTTTCTGGCAATTTCATGTCAATAAAATCAATGACAATAATGCCACCTATGTCTCTAAGTCTTAATTGCCTTGCAATCTCTTCTGCGGCCTCTAAATTTGTTTGTAAGGCATTTTCCTCTTGGTTATTACTTACGCTCTTAAATCCACTATTAACGTCCACTACATGCAATGCTTCGGTATGTTCGATAATCAAATAAGCTCCACTGTTTAGATTAATGGTTTTCCCAAAAGAGGATTTCACTTGTTTGGTGATAGCATATTGATCAAAGATCCCAATATCTCCAGTATGTAAACTGATGATATTTGATTTATGAGGCGCAATTCTTTGTAAGTAGCTTAATGTGATATCATAAATCTTTTTGTCATTGACTACAATTTTATTAAAGTCCTCACTTAAAAGGTCTCTTAAGATACTTGTCGTTTTACTTTCTTCATTCATAATACGCGTTGGAGGTACCGCACCCTTTAAGTTGGACTGGATATTTTTCCAATTGGCTTCTAATGTGCGTAAATCCTCATGTAATTCTGCGGTGGTCTTTCCTTCTGCAGCGGTTCTTACTATTACGCCAAAGTTTTTTGGACGGATAGACTCCATCATTTTCTGAAGACGCTTACGTTCATCAGAGGAATGTATTTTTTTAGATACAGCAACAATTTCATTAAATGGGGTGAGCACTATAAAACGACCGGCTAGTGAAATCTCACATGTCAATCTTGGTCCTTTTGCTGCAATAGGCTCTTTTAAAATCTGCACCAATACATTTGGTTTGCCATTTAAGACTTCGCTGATTTTACCTGTTTTTACAATCTCAGGTGCCGACTCAAACTTAGCAAAATCAAATTGATTATGTTGGTCGTTCATCGCATCATGCGTAAACTTAATAATCGATTTGATATATGGGCTAAGGTCTGTGTAATGCAGAAATGCATCTTTATCAAATCCCACATCTACAAATGCAGCATTCAATCCTGGTATGATTTTTTTCACTTTACCAAGATATAAATCACCCACTGCAAAGCGGGCATCAATCTTTTCATTGTGAATTTCTACCAATTTCTTTTCTTCTAAAAGGGCAATTTCAACCCCATCAGGAGAACTATTAATAATTAATTCTTTGTTCACGAATAGCAACTTTTAATAAAACATACAACTCGCCTAATAGCGGGAAAATGCTTTATGTTTTTGAAAACACGGCCACTTTACAAAGGAAGGTAAAAGGTAAAGTAAAGTTGCTAGGTAGAGAAGTGGCGTGCAATGGAAAAGAATACAAGCATTTTTCAATTGAAAAAT